>NZ_JBAMDI010000040.1:0-83777 GCF_036961695.1 Pseudomonas sp. CGJS7
GGGATAGGTGAAGCTGTTTAGTTACGGCGTTCGACAATATAACGCGCCAAGGCCCGCAGCGGCTCGGCCTTTTCGCCGAACCCTTGCAGTGCGGCCAGCGCCTGGTCGCGCAGTTCGATTGCATAGGCTTTGGCGGCTTCCAGGCCCAGCAGGGCCGGGTAGGTCGGTTTGTCACGCGCTATGTCTGCACCTTGGCGTTTGCCCAAGGTAGCAGTGTCGCTTTCCACGTCGAGGATGTCGTCCTGCACCTGGAATGCCAGGCCAATGGCCTGTGCATAAGTCTGCAGGGCATCCAGCTGCGCCGGTTCGGCACGGGCACTGGCCAGGGCGCCGAGGCGTACGCTGGCTTCGATCAGCGCGCCGGTCTTGTGCCGGTGCATGAACTCCAGCGCCTGCTGGTCCAGCTTCTGGCCCACCGAACCGAGATCGATGGCCTGGCCGCCAACCATGCCGGCCGGGCCGGCAGCTTTGGCCAGTACCTGAACCATGGCCAGGCGAATGCTGTCGATCTGAGGGCTCAGGCAAGGGTCGAGCAGGGCACTGAAAGCCAGGCTCTGCAAACCGTCGCCAGCAAGGATGGCGCACGCTTCGTCAAACGCCTTGTGGGTGGTCGGCTGGCCGCGACGCAGGTCGTCGTCGTCCATGGCCGGGAGGTCATCATGCACCAGCGAGTAAGCATGAATCAGCTCGACCGCGCAGGCTGCACCGTTGGCCTGCTCGGCGGGGGCGCCCAAGGCTTCGCAGGCCGCGTAGGCCAGCAACGGGCGCACGCGTTTGCCGCCGTTCATCACGCTGTAGCGCATGGCGGCGTAAAGGCGTTCCAGCTCTTTGCTCGGGGCGATGAACAGCGGTTCGAGGGCTGCGTCGACGCGCGCCTGGCAACTGGCCTGGTAGGTGCCAATCATGCTTCCGGCTCCGCGTCGAAGGGTTGGGCAGCCAGTTCGCCGTCGCGCTCCAGCAGAATTTGCACCTTCTGTTCGGCCTGGGCCAGGGCGCCCTGGCAGTCACGGGTCAGGGCGATGCCTTGTTCAAAGGCGGCCAGCGACTCTTCCAGCGACAACTCGCCGTTCTCCAGGCGCTCGACCAGTGCTTGCAGGTCTGCGAGGGATTGCTCGAAATCGAGGGAGGCTTTTTTGCGGGCCATGGCGACTGTCTCGGTGGCATTCAGAACGGCGCGACACTAGCAGAGCGGGGCGGGGGGAGCAAACTTCCGGCAACTGCTCGGCTGATGCAGGCCGATGGAGGAACGGCCCTATGTCGCGAAAGGGCCGCTCGCACAAGGACCGCAAAGCGTCCCGGTTCGGTGGATCAGGCCGGCTCTGCTTCCCGTTCCAGCATTGCCTCACGGTACCGCGCCAGCTCCTCGATGGTCAGCACCGGCAAATTGTACTGCCGTGCATATACCGCCACCTGCTCACCACGGGCCATGCTGCCATCGGGGTTCATCAGCTCGCACAAGACCGCTGCCGGGCGCAGGCCGGCCAGGCGCGCCAGGTCCACCGAACCTTCGGTATGCCCACGGCGGGTCAGCACCCCGCCATTGCGGGCGCGCAGCGGAAAAACATGCCCCGGGCTGACAATATGGCGCTGTTCGGCGCTGGAGCGCAGTGCTGCGCCAATGGTGGTGATGCGGTCCTGGGCGCTAACCCCGGTGGTGATACCTTCGGCCGCCTCGATCGTGACGGTGAAACCGGTGCCGTGGCGGGCCTGGTTGTTCTGCACCATGGGTGCCAGCTGCAGTTCGTCGACGGTGGCTTCGTCCAGGCACAGGCAGACGATGCCGCTGCAATCGCGAATCATCATGGCCATGGTCTGCAGCGAAATGTTCTCGGCGGCGGCAATGATGTCCGCTTCGTCCTCGCGGTCGTCATCGTCGAGCAACAGTACTGGGCGCCCGGCCTGGAAGGCGGCGATGGCGGCGGAAACATTGGGGAATTGCGCGTGGTGCTGGGTGAACATGAAACGCTCCTCGTGAATGATCGATGAACGTCTAGGGGCGAACAAAATGCGCGCGCAAGGGCGCCCGGATGGCCCCTGCATGACGCCTTCTTTCATCCGGACTATGACCGTCGGCTCTGGAGTTGCACCAGATCTGCTGACCCCCGACATGGTCGGGGCGCTCGCGGGCTCATCTTTCGATTTACCGCCGGTGGGGACTTACACCCCGCCCTGAAGACCGGCCAAGCATACAGCACAGTGCCACCCCAGTGGCAACCCGCGGTTCTACTACCTTCGGCGAGACTTGCAGCAGTAACCATCTACTCCTTTCTCACCTGCCGCAGCGCTTACCTTCGTGACGGTCACATTGGCAAACCAAGGAAACGAACCGTCATGTCCTCTCTCTATCCTTTTACCGATACCGATCTCCATCTCGCATTCAGAAAGGTCGTCGACACTTTGTTCGACAAGAAGCGCGACTACGTCGACGGCGTGCTCAAGCCCAAAATGCTCATCATTGCCGGTACACAAGGCTCGGGTAAGACGTACTTGCTGGAAAAAACGCTGCTGAAGAGCGGGCGCTACGACAATTATGTTCGCCTTTACGAAACCCATTTTCGTGAACTGCACCCTCATTATCGGGCGATGGAAGACAAAGGCGTGCTGCATGTCTATGAGCATACCGAGTCGTTCATCTGGCGCCTGGGGGCAATGATTTGCACGTATGCGATGGAAAACAAATACAACATCATCATGGAGACCGCGCTCGACAGCCCTCATTTCGCTGATTTTCCACCTGAAGCCGCCCGGCAGGGCTATCAGAGCGAGGTCCATCTGATTGCGTGTCAGAAAGAATTCAGCCACTGGTCGACCCTGGACCGTGTGGTCAACAGCGTTGGCAATCAGGAGATCGAGCGTGTGGTCAGCCTGACGCAGATCGAAGAGGCGCAAATCAATGGCAGGGCCATCATCGATGCTTTCGAAAACGCCTGTATCGAGGTGCCGGGTTCCGAAATCGTGATCTATCGACGTGGCCTGGAGACGGACAGGAATAGCCTGCCGGTCTGTCACAGCACCTGTCCTGAAAAAGGGCTCCTCGTGCCCCAGCAGACCTACCAGGGCAGGGCATTCTTCCGCGGAGCAGACCTGAAGATCAACTTCAAGGTCCAGCGCAGCCCCCAGGCCGATTTCCCCTGTTCCTATATTCAGTATGCGCAGGTGGTGCATGCCGGCCTGCTGGGTTTGAAACACCGTCGGACGATGGCCGAACTCAATTGCAAAACCCTCGGCCAGGCTCAGAAGCTGATGTCGCAGCTGCCTGTGGATGTCTACCGCGAACTGTGCCTGTACGTGCTCAAGTACGCGCAACCTTGAGTCGGACAGGCGCAGGGCTGGTCACTGGCCAGACATGCCTTCGATCACCCTGCGCAGGGAGGCGGCCAGCATGGGCCCATGCCCCAGACCGTCGAAGCGCTCATAGCGCACGTCGAGGCCTTTGATCGCGGCCAGATCTGCCGCCAGGCGGCGCGCAGGCAACTCGTCGTCCTCGTGCGGCGAACCATGCGGGTTGGCGGGCTCCTGCCCGCCGCGCATCAGCAGCAGGCGCGGGCGCGCCCCGCCCAGGCGTGAGGGAAGTCCTTGCGCCTCCCGGACAATCACGCCATCGCGCCACCACAGTGACGGGCTGGCAGCCGCGTAAAGGCAGAATTCGCCGGGGCGGGTAAACAGTGCGTGAAGCACGGCCAGGCCACCATATGAGTGCCCCCACAGCGTCTGTCGTTGCGGATCGACCGGCGCCACAGCCGACACCATCGTGCGCATGCGCCCGGTCAAAAGTTCCAGGAACGCATCGACCCCGCCGCTGGGCTGGCCGGTCAGCGGATCACGCTGCTGCGCCTGCCCCGGCAGCGCCGGGGTGTAGTCCAGCGTACGGCCGGCCCTGTCGATGCGCAGTTCGGTCCGATAACCCACCGCCACCAGCAGGGGCGCCTGGCCCGCGGCGAGCCTGTCCAGTTGCTGCTGATCCAGCGTCCCCAGCGCAGCATTGCCATCGAGCATCCACAGCACCGGGTACCCCGATGCCGGCGCTGGACGATTCGGCTTGCCAACCCACAGGCGGTAGTGACGCAGGCCATCGGCCGAGTCCAGATCAAACTGGCTGAAGTGATAGGCCAGGTCCTGGCGCCGTAGCACCGACGTGTCCATCTTCTGGTCATGCTCGGGCTGTGCCAGGACAAGAGGGGCCGCCAGGGCAAGTGCCAAGGCCAGCATCAGGTTCTTCTTGCTCATCAGGCGTCTCGTCAGGGCTTTGCATGGAGCGCAAGGCTTGAGCGCCCAGATGATAACCAGTCCCGATCGAGCGTAAAGCGCATTAACTTTCTAAACAGTCTCAGGCCGCAGGCAAGGTCATGTGCAGGCACAGGCCCGGGTGCCCATTGCTGGCCCATAACCGCCCGCCTTGCAGTTCGATGGCGCGACGGGCGATAGCAAGGCCCAGGCCGAAGCCTGCGCCACTGTCGGCCAGGCGTTGGTAGGGCTTGAAGATGCGCTCTAGGTCGGTATCAGGTACGCCTGGCCCCTGGTCGCTCAGTCGCAGGTGCCAGTATGCGCCCTCCCGCCAGCCATCGAGGCTGACCTGGCCTTCGGTCGGCGAGTGGCGAATGGCATTGCGCAACAGGTTTTCCAGGGCCTGGGCCAGGCTGTCCAGATGGGCCTGCACCAGGCAGTCGGTGCCAAGTGAACACGGCAGGCGCGCACGGTCCCAGCCGCTTTCGAAGCAGACGTCCTCGCACAAGGCTTCCCACACGGAAAGCACCAATACCGGCTCGGTCGCCAGGCTGGGCTGTTCGGTGTCCATCCAGGCCAGGTCGAGGGTGTTTTCCAGCAGCTTCTGCATGTCGGCCACCTCACGGTCCAGGCGCTCGCGCAGCTGCGGCGGTGGCAAGTCGCTGTCATGGGCGATGCGCAGCCGCGCCAGCGGTGTGCGCAATTCGTGAGACAGCGTGCGCAACAGCAGGCGCTGTTGCTCAAGGCTCTGGCGCAGGCGCCCGGCCATGTGCTCGAAGGCCTGAGCCAGCTCACCCAGCTCATCACGCCGCTCCTGCAGGGGCAGGGCGGGGCTGTCCAGATCATCGGCCCGCAGGGCGTCGGCGCGGTCGCGCAGGCGGTTCAGCGGCACGACAAGATGCCGGTATAGCGCAAGGCCTAGCAGCAGGGCCAGCAGTGCGGGGGCAACGCCATGCGTGACCACATGGGTCCAGGGTGTCAGGCCTGTGGGTAGCAGCCGTTCGGGCAGTTGCAGCACCAGGCGGCCATGCTCGGGGTGTTGCGGAAATTCGATGCTGACGTAGGGCAGTTCATCCTGCAGGCGCCGGCTCATCGGCCAGTCGAGCTTGCGCATGAATGTCAGGTGGCTGGCTTCCTCGGCGCTCAGCGGCGTGGTGCCAAGGCTCTGAAGGTGTGGACCTATCACGGCCACCCAGGTGTCCTCGGCCCGTGCCACCTGCTTGCGCCAGGCTTCGGTGCCGGCTGCGCCGTCCTGCTCCCACGCCTGTTCGGCCTGTTGAGCATAACGCGCCAGGTAGTCCTGGTCGGCCTGGGATAGAAAATAGGTACTGCGCTCCACCGAAAGGCCCCAGGTCCAGATGAGCCAGATCAGCAACAGGCAGAAGCTGACTTGTAGCAAGGCCAGTTTCCACAGCAACGGGTGGCGACGCATCAGGCCTGATCCGTGTCGACCAGGATGTACCCTTGGCCACGCACGGCCTGGATCTGCAGGTGCTGGGCATTGATGTCGGCCAGTTTGCGGCGCAGGTTGCACACATGCACATCCAGGCCTCGGTCCAGTCGGGTATAGGCCCTGTGCAGCACGGTCTGGTACAGGAAGGGCTTGCTCAACGCTTCGTCGGGGTGGGCCAGCAGCGTGACCAGCAAGCGGAATTCGGAAGCGGTAAGGCCAGCGGCGTTGCCGTTGTGGATAACGTCCTGGCGGTCGTGGTCCAGCATCACCTCCCCCACGTCGGCACGCAGCGCCGTACCACGATCGAATGCCACGCGCCGCAGCAAGGCATCCACCCGTGCGTCCAGCTCCGCCAGGCTGAAGGGCTTGGGCAGGTAGTCGTCTGCACCACGGGTGAAGCCGCTGATGCGATCCTGCTCGGCCCCTAGTGCCGACATCAGCATGACCGGCACCGCCTGCTGGCGGCGCAGGGCGTCGAGCAGGCTGAGGCCGTCGATGCCTGGCAGCATGATGTCCAGCAGCACCAGTTCGAACTGCGATTGCTGTATGGCATTCAGGGCCTGGGTGCCGCTGGCGCAGGCGTGCACCTGGAAACCGCGGTTGCGGAAATGGCGGTCCAGGTCCTGAAGCAGGCGTGGGTCGTCTTCGGCAAGGAGAAGTGAGGTGGGCACGGCGAGCCTTGATGAGAACTTTTATCAGTTGCGAATCATCCCACTGGCTGCAGGGAAAGGGCAACGCCTTGATGTGTTAAGAAGGTTAATCCTGCTGCACCCTGGATTTCGCTCCGGTATCGTTCGCAAAAAGCAACTTGTTTCGTTTGCGATTCAATATCATTTGGGCGAAAGGTGTGTCATGACCGGTTTCAAAAGTGTGGGCAGCTTGCAACGGGTTCGGGGATGGCTGGCGCTGGGGTTGCTGGCACCGTTTTCTTTATCGGCAGTGGCCGAAACGGTAGCGGCCCAGGCGGCGGCTGAAGACAACTCGCTTGATCTGCCTGCATTGACCATCGAAGGCAACCGCCTGTACGACATGCTGCCTTCGGAGGAAACCGGCGGTTACAGCGTCGATGCCGCTACCGTGGGCACCAAGACGCCGGCAGCGCTCAAGGACATCCCGCAGTCGATCACCGTCTACACCCAGGACTACGTCAAGGATCGCCAGTTCGTGCACCTGGATGACCTGGCCAAGTACACCGCTGGCCTGCGCACCCTGACCAACGACAGCGGCCGTTCGTCGATCTACGCCCGTGGCTACGAGTACAGCGAATTCAACATCGATGGCCTGCCGGCCCCCATGGCCAGCATCTTTGGCACCGTACCGTCGCTGGCCGCGTTCGACCGTGTCGAAATCATGCGCGGCCCGGCCGGGTTGTTCAGCAGCACCAGCGAACTGGGCGGTATCGTCAACATGGTACGCAAACGCCCGACCGCCGAGTTTCAGGGCCACATCGAAGGCAGCTACGGCACCTGGGACACCAACCATGAAGAAATCGACCTGAGCGGCCCGCTGGACGCCGCCGGTCGCGTGCGCGGGCGCTTCATTGCATCCCGTGACGACACCAATGGCGAAGTGGACTACAACGCCAACACCAGCAACAGCTATTACGGTGCGCTGGATATCGACCTGGACGACGCCACTACGCTGTCGTTCGGCCTGATGCACGAAGTGAAGAACATCACCCCGCACAACGGCTACCCGGCCACGTTGTCCGGCGAGGTACCCGACTTCAGCCATTCGCGTTTCCTGGGCGCCGACTGGAACTACTTCGACGGCAAGACCACCGACCTGGTCGCCGAGCTGACCCACCGCTTCGACAATGGCGGTTACGGCCGTGTCGCGGCCCGTGGCTCGCACCGCGACACCAACTACCTGTACGCCTTCACTGCAACCAATGCCACCACAGGCGCCAACTCCGAGCGCGCCAGCGCCCGTGATTTCACCCAGGACACCTACTCGCTGGACGCCAGTTACAGCCAGCCGTTCGAAACCTTCGGCCAGGTCAGCGAGTTCGTGGTGGGCAGCGATTACAAGAACTACGACACCGAGTATCTCAACGGCACCACCAACCTGGGTGCCATCAACGTCAACACCTACTCGCCTAAACAGTTCGCCAAACCGTCGCCCAACTACAGCACCGAGACCGGCATGCAGGAAGAGGAATACGGCCTTTATTCCAAGGTCACATTCCGCCCGATCGAGCGCCTTGCGCTGATTGCCGGTGGCCGTTTCAGTTGGTACCGCGGTGATTTCTACACCACCACCCTGAGCAGCGGTGCATCGACCAATGACAGCAAGCGTGTGGACGGCCACTTCACCCCGTACGGGGGGCTGGTCTATGACTTGACCGAGAACCACGCGCTGTACGCTAGCTACTCGCAGGTTTTCAAGCCTCAATCCGACACCGACAGCAGTGGCCGGGTGTTGAAACCGCGTGAAGGCGAGCAGTACGAGTTCGGCCTCAAGAGCAGCTACTTTGGCGGCGATTTGAATACGCGCTTCTCGGTGTTCCGCCTGACCGACAAGAACCGCGCTACCACCCTGTACGATGCCGATGGTGTGGCCACTACCGATTCCGTTGCATCCGGCAAGACCCGCGTGAAGGGCGCGGAAGTGGAAGTGAGCGGCAAGCTGACGCCGAATTGGGAACTGCTGGCTGGCTACACCTGGATGGAGACCGAAACCGTAAAGGGTGACGCCGAAACCACGTTCTTCATCATGCCGCGCAACCAGGCTTCGCTTTGGAGCAAGTACACCATCAGTCAAGGGCCGCTGACCGGCCTGGCGATTGGTGGCGGAATTTCCGCGATGAGCAACTTCTACTCCGAAAACGGCGGCGTGCGTATCGACGCGCCGGGCTACGCGACGGTGGATGCGATGCTGTCGTACCCGGTGACTTCGAAGCTGACCGCCACCTTCAACGTCAATAACCTGTTCGACCGGGACTACCTGTCGCGGGTGGGCTCGACCTCCACGTTCAACTTCTACGGGCCGTCGCGCAGCATGATGGTTGGGGCGCGGTATGACTTCTGACGGGATCTGTAGCCGCTAGGTGCAGCGCGACACAAGGCCGTGCCTGCAAAGGGCGCGGCCTTGATGCTGAATCATGAGAAATCTAGAAGAGTATCTGCACCATCGGGTATCAGTGCAACAAAGTTGTGAGAGTAAGTGTTAATCAGGCGCTTGGTTTTAATTCAAGAAGTCTCCGAGTGCCATTGATGCTTTATTTCTTGCCATTGGGTGTCTGACAACCACTTGTCTGCTACCGGAAAGAAAATATTCTCCTCGGCATCCATATGGTCATAATATTTCTTGATGAAGTCTTCGATCGTGTCGGCAATTACTCTGGCCTCTTGCTTTGACTGCTCCAACATCTTGAGCTGTCCGGCAATTCGCGTGAAGGCTTTATGATCTTGCTCGATGGCCATGACCCGTTGGTGAATCGGTGCGTCGGTTGTCAGCAAGGCCAGCCGAATAAGCTCTTCATTTTCATGGTGGTGCCGCTCTGCATCACCATGCAAGGCTTCCAGTTGCTTAAACAACAGCTTGCAGTCATCGGCACCCGCAGAGCCGTGTCTTATCCTCTCCAGTAATTCTTTGATCTGAGTAATTTTGGTAGCCACCTCATGATGATAGGCGTGCAGCTCTTTCAATAAGGCGTTCATGCTAAGTCCTCATCACTACATCAAACCGTTACAGATTAAATATAAGTAATAAGCAATCTCCAAGGATGGCCGCACGTGTCAGCGCACATCTAATCGTTTTATTATAGTCTGGCGCGAAACGCTCACCTTCAGAAAAAACCCTCCATTGGAAGATTTCGAAATATCAACTTGATATCTATATGCGCGACAAGAAGAAGCCGACACCCCAGAATCGCTTGCGGGCTGAACGTGAACAGCGGGGGGGCTGAGCACAACGGGAGGTGTCAACCTTATTCAGGACGGGGCATTGCCAAATTAAAAAGCCGGCTTGTGGCCGGCTTCTCGGGGACGCTTCCGACTAATTTATGGTAAGCCGCAATCGCCTTAACTGTGTGGCCATCAAGGGCCTGAAAGAGATGGCAGATGCCCGTGTGGGATATCGCCGAGCCCTCTGGAACGCGGCTCGCGCCGGTCGGGGCTTAATGTGCGGCGTAGCATACAAGGGCGGGCGCAGGATGCCCAGCAAAAAATTGCCCAGAGCGCTTCAACTGGGCCGCTGCTGGCGGAAATGTGACCAGTGGAACACCCAGCCAAGAATTTCCAGGCCCTGCGCCTGACGCTGAGCAGCGGTGTAGCGTTCGACCGTGTAGTTGCGCCGGTCATGGCTGTGCAGGTACAGGGTGTCGTGCGGGCCAAGACTGAGGTTGTTTACCCTGAGCATGCCGTTTTGCAGCAGGGCATAGGTTTCGCCCTCGACCACGTGGGTCATGCCCAGGTCGATGGCCAGGGTAGCTTGCAGCGGAATCAGCGGGAGCATGTTGCTGGCCGGCATTGCCAGGCAGATTGCGTTGCCGGCTTGCACACCCAAGCCCTTCAGGGCTTTTGCCGGCAAGCGCAGGTGCTTGCTGCCCACCGGCGACAGCAAGCCGTTGCGCACTTCGTAGTAGGGCACCTTCAATACCCGGCCACGATGTTCCGACAGCGGGGTAAGCGGGTTGGCGGGCGCTGGCCGTGGACGGCCGTTGCGCAGGAGTGGATTGGGGTGTTTGGGGCCTTCACCGGTGCGCAGCCAACGCCGGTGCACACAGAACAGATCGGCCAGTTCGTCCAGTCGGGCCAAAGGCACACCGCGTTTGAACCAGTTGTTGACGTGCTGTGCTGTGACGCTGCGCTGGGCGGCGAAATCGGAAGGGGTCAGGCCACATTCGTGGAGCAGGGCCCTGAGGCGGTCGCCGGAAGTGTTCATGGCGGCGAGTGTAGCGGCGGGTTGCCAGTAAGGAAATGAACCGGGTGTTGACGGGATTTGTACGAAAAGAGGCTGTTTGTAGGATGCTGGTGTAGGACTGTGTAGGATTTGTTCCCAGCAGTGAGCGCGTTCCATTCAGGCATGAAAAACCCCGCCAAAGCGGGGTTTCCCTGCAGTCGAAATCAGCCCTTGTAGGCAGCGACCGATTTAGTGATCGCGGCACGGGCGGCGTCGGCGCCTTCCCAGCCTTCGATCTTGACCCACTTGCCCTTCTCGAGATCTTTGTAGTTGGCAAAGAAGTGCTCGATCTGCTGGATCAGCAGGGCTGGCAGGTCGGTGTATTCCTTGACGTCAACGTACAGCTGCGACAGCTTGTCGTGAGGAACAGCGATGACCTTGGCGTCGCCGCCACCGTCGTCGGTCATGTTCAGCACGCCAACCGGACGGGCGCGGATAACCGAGCCTGGGGCCACTGGGTAAGGGGTAACCACCAGCACGTCCAGCGGGTCACCGTCGTCAGCCAGGGTGTTCGGGATGAAGCCATAGTTGGCTGGGTAGAACATTGGGGTAGCCATGAAACGGTCGACGAACAGCGTGTCGCTGTCCTTGTCGATTTCGTATTTGATCGGCGCGTGGTTGGCCGGGATCTCGATGGCGACGTAGATGTCGTTCGGCAGGTCTTTGCCCGCCGGAATCTTGCTGTAGCTCATTGGGCAGTGCCCCCGTGTTTGACCAAAAAGTGGCGGCGATTATAGGCACATTCTGCCGGGGCACGCCACGCTTGGCCTGATGTGCGGGCCCGTCAGGCGTGGCTTTCGCGGTACTCGGGGTGTTCCGCCTGCAGCCGGCACAGGCGCGCCAGCGGGTCTTGCCGGTAGAACAGCGACAACTGGTGGTAGACCTGTGGATAAGCCTGATGAAGCAGGTCAGGGGCACTAAAGAAGTACTCGCTGGTAACGGCAAAGAACTCTGCCGGGTTTTCCGCAGCATAGGGGTCGATCGCGGTTTCGGCGTCGGGGTTGGCGTCCAGTTGCTGGTTGAGGTCGTCGTAAGCCTGCTGCATGGCGCTTGCCCACTCATCAACGGGCATGCCGCTGTGCAACGGTGGCAGGCCGTTGGCATCGCCGTTGAGCATGTCGAGCTTGTGCGCCAGCTCATGGATGACCAGGTTGTAAGCCTCCCAGCCACCACTGGCCTGCACGCCGTTCCAGGCCAGGATGATCGGCCCCTGTTGCCAGGCTTCGCCGCTGTGTTCGCCGTCCCACACGTGCTCCACGCCACTGGCATCGCGGTGGCGCTGGGGGCTCTTGAAGTCGTCGGGGTACAGGATGATTTCGTGGAAGCCTTGGTACCAGTTCAGCTCACCCAGGTGAAGCAGGGGTAACTGTGCCTGGGCAGCCAGCAACAGGCGCTGTTCGTCGTCCAGCTCGACCCCGGGCAGGCAGGTGAGGTGCTTGTCGAGCAGGAACAGGATGCAGGCTTCGCGCAGCCAGCGGTCTTCAGCGTCGCTGATGCCGTCCAGCATCGGCAGCCGCTCGCGTACGGCCTGCCATTGCTGTGGCGTGATCGGGTAACGCGCCAGAGTACGCTTGCGCCGCCAGGCGCTGAATGACCACATGCCGTTTGTTCTTTACCTGTTCAGTGAGCCTTGGCCGTACGGCCCAGGCGCCCACGCAGCAAGCCGAGAATCATCGGCACCAGCGACAGGATGATGATGCCCACCACCATCAGCGACAGGTGCTGCTTGATGAACGGCACGTTGCCGAAGAAGTAGCCCAAGGTGACCAGGCCGCCGACCCAAAGCAGCGAACCGACAACGCTGAAGCCGAGGAAGCGTGGGTAGTGCATGTGGGCGATGCCCGCGACGAACGGTGCAAAGGTGCGCAAGATGGGCAGGAAGCGCGCCATGGTCACGGTCTTGCCGCCATGGCGTTCATAGAAATCGTGGGTACGTTGCAGGTAGTCGCGGCGGAAGATCTTGGAGTTGGGGTTGTTGAACAAACGCTCGCCGGCTGTTCGGCCGATCACGTAATTGGTGCTGTCGCCCAGGATTGCAGCGGCCATCAGCAGGCCGGCCAGCAGTACCGGGTCCATGCCGCCACCCGCCGCAACGGCGCCGGCGATGAACAGCAACGAGTCGCCCGGCAGGAATGGCATCACTACCAGGCCGGTTTCGCAGAAGATCACGGTGAACAGGATGGCGTAGATCCAGGGACCGTAATTGGTGACCAGCAGATCGAGGTAGGCATCGAGATGCAGGATAAGGTCCAGCGGGTTGAAATCCATGTACAGCACCTGTGTTCTTGGGCGTAGGCTTGGTTACCGGGGGGAGGGTAAATTTTCACACATGACAGGTGAGCCATTATACGGCTAAGTCAGGAACATGCCCGGAGAGTTTGTAGCGGGGGGTTACGGTAGAGGGGTATTCCTTTACCAACCGCTTCGCGGGCACGCCCGCTCCCCCAAGGATCACTACCTTGCTTGTGGAAGCGGGCGTGCCCGCGAAGCGGTCGGTGCCGGTCAATCCTGGCTGATTGGCAGGATGTAGCTCTTGAACTCGGTATCCTCACGAAACCCGATGGATTCGTAGGTCTTGTGCGCCACTTCATTGTTCGCGCTGGTCGACACGCGCATGCGCACAGCATTGGTCTCTTTGGCCATTTTCTTCGCCTCGCGGATCAAATGGTCGGCGACCAGCATGCGCCGGGAGTCCTCGGCTACATAGATATCGTTGAGAATCCATACCCGCTTCAACGACAGCGACGAGTAGCTCGGGTACAGCTGGCAAAAGCCCAGCAGTTTGCTGTCGTCATCATCCGGAAGTGCCAGGTAAATCACTGATTCGTCCCGCTTCAGGCGCTTTTCCAGAAAGCTGCGCGAGCTGTCGGGGTAGGGCAGTTGCCCGTAGAACTCACGGTATTTGACGAACAACGGGGTGAGCAGGTCGAGGTGTTCCAGGGTTGCTTTGATGATGCGCATGTGCGGCCCTCAGAGTCCATTTGGGAAACAGCGGAATGCCAGCAGCGTTCAAGGGCATGCTGCCCAATGCACGGCACGAGTGCAATCCGCCTTCCGTGACAGATTTTTTACCCTTTGCCGAGCAGGAAGTTACCTTTCTGGTTGGCGCTGTCTTCATTCTCCAGGCTATGGACCTCGGCTTCGTCCTTTAGATTCACCCCGGAAAGCTGGCGCCGGCAGGCTTCGCGCATCAAGTACAACAGGCGGTGCGCCGCCATGCCATAGCTCAGCCCCTCCAGGCGGATATTGGAAATGCAGTTGCGGTAGGCATCGGTCAGGCCGACCTTGGGTGCGTAAGTGAAATACAGGCCAAGGCTGTCGGGCGAGCTCAGCCCCGGGCGCTCGCCGATCAGCATCACCGTCATCCGGGCGCCCAGCAGCTCGCCGACCTCGTCGGCCACTGCCACGCGGCCCTGCTGCACCAGTACCACCGGGGCGCAGGTCCAGCCGTCGGCGGCAGCCTGTTCGTCGAAGCGGGTCAGGAACGGCAGTGTGTGGCGATGCACGGCCAGTGCCGAGAGGCCGTCAGCCACCACGATGGCCAGGTCGACGCCACCGGGGTTGGCCTGGGCATGCTGGCGAAGGGTCGCAATCGAGTCTTCGTTCAGCCGCCGGCCAAGGTCCGGGCGCTGCAGGTACTGGTGGCGGTCGCTGGCAGCGCTGTGCAACACCAGGCTTTCGCGCCCGCGGTCACTCAGCTGGCTGGCCAGGCCGGCGTGGTCGAAAGCCAGGTGCACGGCATCTCGTGCCTGGGCATGGGCGAACTGGAAGTCCAGCTGCGCCCCGGTCGGCAGGCTGGTGCCGGTGCGGCCCAGGGCGATGCGCGCCGGGGTCAGGTTGCGCAGGGCCAGCCAAGGGTTGTCGGGGGTAGGCGTGCGATGGTCCATGGTCATCCCTATGCAAGCTGTGCCAAGGCCTGGCGGAAGGCCGGCGGCAGGTTGTCACCGAAGCGCACCCGGCCATCGGCCTGGGTGAAGATACCGGTGCGGGCCAGCCATGCCTCGAATTCCGGCCCGGGCTTCAGGCCCAGGGTCTGGCGCGCGTACAACGCGTCATGGAACGAGGTGGTCTGGTAGTTGAGCATGATGTCGTCGGAGCCGGGGATGCCCATGATGAAGTTGATGCCGGCCACCCCCAGCAGCGTCAGCAAGGTGTCCATGTCGTCCTGATCGGCTTCGGCATGGTTGGTGTAGCAGATATCGCAACCCATCGGCACGCCCAGCAGTTTGCCGCAGAAATGGTCTTCGAGGCCGGCGCGGATGATCTGCTTGCCGTTGTACAGGTATTCCGGGCCAATGAAACCGACCACGGTGTTGACCAGGAACGGCTTGAAGTGACGAGCCACGGCATAGGCGCGGGTTTCGCAGGTCTGCTGGTCGACGCCGTGGTGGGCGTTGGCCGAGAGCGCACTGCCCTGGCCGGTTTCGAAATACATCAGGTTCTGCCCGAGGGTGCCACGTTTCAGCGACAGCCCTGCTTCGTAGCCTTCCTGCAACACGTTCAGGTTGATGCCGAAGCCGGCGTTGGCCGCCTCTGTGCCGGCGATGGACTGGAACACCAGGTCCAGTGGCACGCCGCGGTTGATCGCTTCGATCGAGGTGGTGACGTGGGTCAGCACGCAGGACTGGGTGGGGATGTCGTAGCGCTGGATGATGGCGTCGAGCATTTCCAGCAGGGCGCAGATCGAAGCGATGCTGTCGGTGGCCGGGTTGATGCCGATCATGGCGTCGCCGTTGCCGTACAGCAAGCCGTCGAGGATGCTGGCGGCAATACCGGCCGGTTCGTCTGTCGGGTGGTTGGGTTGCAGCCGGGTCGACAGGCGCCCGCGCAGGCCCATGGTGCCGCGGAACCGGGTGACCACACGGATTTTCTGCGCCACCAGCACCAGGTCCTGCACGCGCATGATCTTCGACACGGCAGCGGTCATTTCCGGGGTCAACCCGGGCGCCAGGGCGCGCAGGCTGTCTTCGTTGGCTTCCTCGCTCAGCAGCCAGTCACGCAGGCCACCCACGGTCAGGTGGCTGACCGGGGCGAAGGCCTGGGCATCGTGGGTGTCGATGATCAGGCGGGTAACTTCATCTGCTTCGTAAGGGATCAGTGCTTCATTGAGAAAGTGCGTTAGCGGAATGTTGGCCAACGCCATCTGCGCGGCGACGCGCTCGGCGTCGTTGCTGGCCGCCACGCCTGCCAGGCAGTCCCCGGAGCGTGCCGGGCTGGCCTTGGCCATCACGTCCTTGAGGCTGTCGAAGCGGTAGACCAGATGGCCGACCGTGTGTACGAAACTTGCCATACAGAATCTCCAGAGCCGCGGGTTGCCCCGCGGCGGGTGGCAGCGATCAGTGCAGGGCCTCTTCGGCCTTCTGGATCGCGGCGAATTCCTCTTCCGGTGTGCCCGCAACCAGGTGGTGGCGGCTGTAGAAAGCAAAGTAGGCAATTAATACCGCATAGATCACTGCAGCGCCAATGACTACCCGCGGGTCCACCAGGAATCCGGCGACCACGGCGATGCACGCCAGCACCAGCGCCAGGCCGGATGTGAAGATGCCACCCGGGGTGCGGTAGGGGCGCTCCATCTTTGGCCGGCGGATGCGCAGGGTGATGTGCGCAGCCATCATCAGCACGTAAGACAGGGTAGCGCCAAACACTGCCACCAGGATCAGCAAGTCACCCTGGCCTGTCAGCGACAGGGCAAACCCGATGATGCCGGGGATGACCAAGGCCAGTACCGGGGCCTTGCTCTTGTTGGTTTCCGACAGTTTGCGCGGCAGGTAACCGGCGCGGGACAGGGCGAAGATCTGCCGGGAATAGGCATAGATGATCGAGAAGAAGCTGGCGATCAGCCCGGCCAGACCGACCAGGTTGACGAAGCCGCCCATCCAGGTGGAGCCGCCGTAGGCCTTCGACAGGGCTTCGACCAGCGGGTTACCGGAGGCCTTCAGCGCCTCGGAGCCTGCGCCGCCCGGGCCGACCACCAGGATCAGCAAGGCGAAGGCCAGCAGTACCAGCATGGCGCCGATCAGGCCGCGTGGCAGGTCACGCTTGGGGTTCTTGGTTTCTTCTGCGGCCAGTGGCACGCCTTCGACGGCAAGGAAGAACCAGATGGCGTAGGGGATGGCTGCCCACACGCCGACATAGCCAAACGGCAGGAAGCTGCTGGCGCCGACGGCGTCCGTTTTGGCGATGTCGAACAGGTTGGCTGCATCAAAATGGGGCACCATGCCTATCAGGAATACGGCCAGGGCAATGGCGGCGATGGCGGTGATGATGAACATCAGCTTCAGTGCCTCACCCACGCCGAAAATGTGGATGCTGATGAACACGATGTAGAACGCCAGGTAGATCATCCAGCCGCCGATACCGAACAGCGATTGGCAGTAGGCGCCGATGAACACCGCGATGGCGGCTGGGGCGATGGCGTATTCGATCAGGATCGCCGTGCCGGTCAGAAAGCCGCCCCACGGTCCGAACGCGCTGCGGGCAAAGCCGTAGCCGCCGCCAGCGGTGGGGATCATCGACGACAGTTCGGCCAGCGAGAAGCACATGCACAGGTACATGGTTGCCATCAGCAAGGTGGCCAGGAACATGCCGCCCCAGCCGCCCTGCGCCAGGCCGAAGTTCCAGCCGGCGTAATCGCCGGAAATGACGTACGCCACGCCCAGGCCGACCAGCAGTACCCAGCCGGCGGCGCCTTTTTTCAGTTCACGTTGCTGGAAATAGTCAGAGCCGACTTTCTCGAAGTCGACGGAGGAGCCTGCCGGCGATCCGGCGGAATGTTCGCTTGGCATAGATTCACCTGTTGTTTTTCTTGGTGGCCGGAAGGGTTCCGGGCCGATGGTGATGGGTACTGCAGGAAGCGAGCCAGAGCGGTTGGTGCACGGTTACCGCCCTGGGTTTTGTGTAAAGCAAGTCCGGCCTCTTCGCGGGCTTGCCCGCTCCCACAGGTACCGCACCGGCTCTGGAACCAACGGTGAACCTGTAGGAGCGGGTTTACCCGCGAAGAAGGCGACGCGGTCTAGAAGAAGCCCAGCGGATTGATGTCGTAGCTCACCAGCAGGTTCTTGGTCTGCTGATAGTGATCCAGCATCATCTTGTGCGTTTCACGCCCAACCCCCGACTTCTTGTACCCGCCGAACGCGGCATGCGCCGGGTACAGGTGGTAGCAGTTGGTCCACACACGGCCAGCCTTGATGCCGCGGCCCATGCGGTAGGCACGGTTGATGTCGCGGGTCCACACGCCGGCGCCCAGGCCGAACTCGGTGTCGTTGGCAATCGCCAGCGCTTCGGCTTCGTCCTTGAAGGTGGTGACGCTGACCACCGGGCCGAAGATTTCTTCCTGGAACACGCGCATCTTGTTGTTGCCCTTGAGCAGGGTCGGCTGGATGTAGTAACCGGTAGCCAGCGAACCTTCCAGCTTCTCGACCTTGCCGCCGGTGAGCAGCTCGGCGCCTTCATCCTGGGCAATCTGCAGGTACGAGAGGATCTTTTCGAACTGCTGCTGCGAGGCCTGGGCGCCGACCATGGTGTCGGTGTCCAGCGGGTCGCCGCGCTTGATCTGCAGCACCTTCTTCATCACCACTTCCATGAACTGCGGGTAGATCGACTCTTGCACCAGGGCACGCGACGGGCAGGTGCACACTTCACCCTGGTTGAAGAACGCCAGCACCATGCCTTCTGCCGCCTTCTCGATGAAGCTTGGCTCGGCCTGCATGATGTCTTCGAAGTACACGTTCGGCGACTTGCCACCCAGTTCGACGGTGGACGGGATGATGTTCTCGGCGGCGCATTTCATGATGTGCGAGCCCACCGGGGTAGAGCCGGTGAAGGCGATCTTGGCGATGCGTTTGCTGGTGGCCAGGGCTTCACCGGCTTCGCGGCCATAGCCTTGCACTACGTTGAGCACGCCAGGTGGCAACAGGTCGCCAATGACTTCGAGCAGTACGGTGATACCCAGCGGCGTCTGTTCGGCAGGCTTGAGCACCACGCAGTTACCAGCGGCCAGTGCCGGGGCAAGCTTCCAGGCAGCCATCAGGATTGGGAAGTTCCAGGGGATGATCTGCCCGACCACGCCCAGTGGCTCGTGGATGTGGTAGGCCACGGTGCCTTCATTGATTTCGGCAGCGCCGCCTTCCTGGGCGCGGATGCAGCCAGCGAAATAGCGGAAGTGGTCGACCGCCAGCGGAATGTCGGCGTTGAGGGTTTCGCGGATCGGCTTGCCGTTGTCCCAGGTTTCGGTAATGGCCAGCAGTTCGAGGTTCTGCTCGATGCGGTCGGCGATCTTCAGCAGCACGTTGGAGCGATCCTGCACTGAAGTGCGGCCCCAGGCGTCGGCCGCAGCATGGGCGGCATCCAGGGCTTTGTCGATGTCTTCGGCAGTAGAGCGGGGGAATTCAGCGATCAGCTTGCCATTCACCGGGGAGGTATTTTCGAAGTACTGCCCCTTTACCGGAGTAACGAACTCACCACCGATGTAGTTGCCGTAGCGGCTCTTGAAGGAAACCTTCGCGCCTTCGGTACCGGGATGTGCATAACGCATGGTGTGTCTCCTTGGTATTGTGCTTTTTAGGGAGTTGAAAAGCATAGAGCAAGGGTTGGGCCAGTGTTGGCGGTGCCAGGCAAATCAATGACTTGGGTCATTTTTACGGGCCTGTTCAAGGACCGCTGTGCCGGCGCCGGTACGCCTGGGGTGACATTTTGTGCCGTTTGCGACACATCACAGGCGTGTGCATTGCAAAGCCTAACCGGGTGGAGGATGCTGGGCTGACGCTCTATCTGCGGAGAATTACAACAATGCAGAGCAATCACTTCACTCGCCATGCCCGGCAGGTCCATAGCGTTGCCCATGGCGGGGCCGGGGAGGGCGGCAGTGATCCGTCCATCGCCCGTTCCTGGCTGCGCTGCCTGGAGGATTACCACCTCGACCCGGCGGTGATCGAAGCGCCGGTGGTGCTTGAGCATGGGCGCCTGCTGGAAAGCCGCGAGCGCCTGCACCAGGTGCTGCAAATTGCCGAC
Source organism: Pseudomonas sp. CGJS7 (assembly GCF_036961695.1). Lineage (NCBI taxonomy): Bacteria > Pseudomonadati > Pseudomonadota > Gammaproteobacteria > Pseudomonadales > Pseudomonadaceae > Pseudomonas > Pseudomonas sp. CGJS7. The sequence goes on from NZ_JBAMDI010000040.1 coordinate 19,592, forward strand.
CATGAAATGAACAGCCTGCACCGGCAGCTTTCCGGTGCAGGCCACGCGGTGCTGCTGACCGACGCCCGCGGGGTGATCCTCAATTGCGTCAGTGCCCCCGCCGAGCGGCGCAGCTTCGAGCGTGCGGGGCTGTGGCTGGGCGCCGACTGGAGCGAGGCGCGTGAGGGCACCAATGGCATCGGCACCTGCCTGGTCGAGCGCCAGGCGCTGACCATCCATCAGAACGAGCACTTCCGTGGCCGTCACACCGGGCTGACTTGCTCGGCCAGCCCGGTGTTCGACCCGCATGGCGACCTGCTGGCGGTACTCGACGTGTCCTCTGCGCGCCCCGACGTATCGCGGCAAAGCCAGTTCCACACCATGGCGTTGGTCAACCTGTCGGCGAAGATGATCGAAAGCTGCTATTTCCTGCGCCATTTCGAGCAGCAATGGTTACTGCGTTTTCACCTGCAAGCCGAGTCGGTCGGCCTGTTCAGCGAAGGCTTGCTGGCGTTCGACGGCGATGGGCGTATTTGCGCTGCCAACCAAAGCGCACTGAACCTGCTGGGCACGGTACGGGGTTGCGTGCTGGGCAAACCGTTGGAGTGCTTTTTCGCGTGCAGCCATGACGAAATGTTCAGCCGTGCCACGCCCGGCGGCAGTGCTGTCTGGCCGCTGCGCACCCTGGACGGTCGCCAGGTGTTCGCCAGCCTGCGGGGGCAGGCCCGGGCGCCGGTGTGGTCGGTGCCGGCCGCCCAGCCGCGGCCCGCAGCTGAAGTGGAGCCGCTGGTCTGTCTGCTTGACCCTGCGTTGCAAAATGATTTCCGCCGCAGCGTGCGGGTGTTCGAGCGCGATGTGCCATTGCTGCTGCGCGGCGAGACCGGCTGTGGCAAGGAAGCCTTCGCCCAGGCTGTGCATCAGGCCAGTGAGCGGCGCGGCAAGCCGTTCGTCGCCATCAACTGCGCGTCTATCCCGGAAAGCCTGATCGAGAGTGAGCTGTTCGGGTACCGCGGCGGCAGTTTTACCGGCGCGCGCAAGGAGGGCATGCGCGGCAAGCTGTTGCAGGCCGACGGCGGCACCTTGCTGCTGGACGAGATCGGCGATATGCCGCTTGCCCTGCAAACCCGACTGCTGCGGGTGCTGGAGGAGCGCCAGGTGGTGCCGATCGGGGGAGAGCCGCAGGCGGTGGACGTGCGCATCGTCAGCGCTACGCACCGTGACCTGCTGGAACGGGTTGAACAGGGCAGTTTCCGCGAGGACCTGTATTACCGCCTCAATGGCCTGGAGGTGGCACTGCCGGCGGTACGCGAACGCAGTGACAAGGCGCAGTTGCTGGACTTTCTGCTGCGTCAGGAGACGCAGGGGCAATGGATAGACATCGAGCCCCGGGCGCGGCAGGCGCTGCTCGCATTTAACTGGCCGGGGAACGTGCGGCAGATGCGCAATGTGCTGCGTACTTTGGTGGCGCTTTGCGAAGATGCCCGCATTACCTTTGTGGACCTCCCCGCAGTCATCCGCACCAGCCCATCCCTCGCGGGGGCGGGCGAGCCCACGAAGAAGTCCGACCAGGAAATGGAGGGCGAGGGCGTTGCCCTCGTTCGCGGGCACGCCCGCCCACACAGGTCCGGCGGTGCCGCAGAGATTGAGGGTGAATCTGCAGGGACCGAGGTTCTGCTCGACGCGGAGCGGCAAGCGCTGAAGGAGGTACTGGAGGCAAAACACTGGCATCTCACCCGCGTTGCCGAGCACTTGGGCATCAGCCGCAATACCTTGTATCGAAAACTGCGCAAACACGGCATTACTAGGGGCGACTGAGCGAAACAGCGGGTGCGATTTGTCGCGCCCTGGGCTACCCTGCCTCGATGTTTTGCGAGGTCGACCATGCATATTCACATTCTCGGTATTTGCGGCACTTTCATGGGTTCGCTGGCGGTGCTGGCCAAGGAACTTGGCCACCGCGTCACCGGCTCCGACGCCAACGTCTATCCCCCAATGAGCACCCAGCTCGAAGCCCAGGGTATCGAACTGACCCAAGGCTATGACCCGGCCCAGCTGGATCCGGCGCCAGACCTGGTGGTCATCGGCAACGCCATGTCGCGCGGCAACCCAGCGGTTGAATACGTGCTGAACAAGGGCCTGCCCTACGTCTCCGGCCCGCAGTGGCTGGCCGACCACGTGCTGCAAGGCCGCTGGGTGCTGGCCGTTGCCGGTACTCACGGCAAGACCACCACCAGCAGCATGCTGGCCTGGGTGCTGGAGCACGCCGGCATGAGCCCGGGCTTCCTGATTGGCGGCGTGCCGCAGAACTTCTCGGTGTCGGCCCGCTTGGGCGACACGCCGTTCTTTGTGGTGGAAGCCGACGAGTACGACAGCGCCTTCTTCGACAAGCGCTCGAAGTTCGTCCACTATCACCCGCGTACCGCGATCCTCAACAACCTTGAGTTCGATCACGCGGACATCTTCCCGGACCTGGCCTCGATCGAGCGACAGTTCCACCACCTGGTGCGGACTATCCCCAGCGAAGGCCTGGTCATCCACCCGACCACCGAGCAAGCGCTGGAGCGTGTGATCGGCATGGGCTGCTGGACCCCTGTGCAAACCACCGGGGAGGGCGGCCAGTGGCAAGCCCGCCTGCTCAGCCCAGATGGCTCGCGCTTTGAAGTACTGTTCGAGGGCGAAGTGCAGGGTGTGGTGGACTGGGCGCTGACCGGCCAGCACAACGTCGCCAACGCCTTGGCCACCCTGGCAGCAGCGCGTCATGTGGGCGTGGTACCGGCCATGGGCATCGACGGCCTGAGTGCGTTCAAGAGCGTCAAGCGGCGCATGGAGAAGGTTGCCGAAGTACAAGGTGTGACCATCTACGATGACTTCGCCCACCATCCGACCGCCATTGCCACCACGCTCGACGGCCTGCGCAAGCGGGTGGGGGAGGCGCCTGTGATCGCGGTGATCGAGCCACGCTCCAACTCGATGAAACTCGGTGCCCACCGTGACGGCCTGCCAGAAAGCGTCAACGACGCCGACCAGGTGATCTGGTATGCGCCGGCCAACCTCGGCTGGGACCTGGCCGCCACCGCCGCGCAGTGCAAGGTGCCGAGCGTGGTGGCCGATAGCCTCGAAGCGATCATCGAGCGGGTCAAAGGTCAGGCTCGCCCAGGCACCCATGTGGTGATCATGAGCAACGGCGGCTTCGGCGGCCTGCACGGCAAGCTGGCCGAGGCGCTGAAGTGAGCGGGCCGGAACGCATCACCCTGGCCATGACGGGCGCCTCGGGTGCCCAGTATGGCCTTCGCCTGCTCGATTGCCTGGTACGCGAAGACCGCGAGGTGCACTTCCTGATTTCCAAGGCCGCACAGTTGGTGATGGCCACCGAGACGGATGTTGTGTTGCCGGCCAAGCCCCAGGCGATGCAGGCCTTCCTGACCGAATACACCGGCGCGGCCGACGGGCAGATCCGTGTGTATGGCAAGGAAGACTGGATGTCGCCGGTAGCCTCGGGCTCTGGCGCCCCGGCGGCAATGGTGGTGGTCCCCTGTTCCACTGGCACCTTGTCGGCCATCGCCACTGGCGCCTGCAACAACCTGATCGAGCGTGCTGCCGACGTTACCCTCAAGGAGCGTCGTCAACTGATCCTGGTGCCACGCGAAGCGCCATTCTCCACCATCCACCTGGAGAACATGCTCAAGCTGTCGCAAATGGGCGCGGTAATCCTGCCAGCGGCACCGGGGTTCTATCACCAGCCGCAGACCATCGACGACCTGGTCGACTTTGTCGTGGCGCGTATCCTCAACCTGCTGAACATCCCCCAGGACATGTTGCCGCGTTGGGGCGAGCACCACTTCGGGGTGGATGATTGAAGCGAGCACTGGCGGGGTTGCTGGCGCTGATGATGCTGGGGGGCTGCGCCACGGTGCGCACGCTGGATGCCAACAAGCCCGGCGCACCGGTGGTGTATGCCGGTACCCGGCTGGATTTGTATGTGATCAATGGCGGGTGTTGCCCGCGGGATCATTACGGGGCTGACGCTCCGGCGTATCCGCGCCTGGATCTGCCGGGGAGCATGTTGCTTGATACCCTGCTGCTGCCGTTGTCTTTGCTGACAGCGGCCGGCATAGGCTTCCAGGCTAGCGGCGGCCTGTGATGGCCTCTTCGCCGGCACGCCCATTCCTATTGGTGAGTAGTCACTGGAAGATTATGGAGACCCTGTGGGAGCGGGCGTGCCCGCGAAGAGGCCAGCACAAGCGAAGCCTAGATCCTGCCCAACCTGCGCAATTCATCCGACTCCACAACCCGCACGCCGTCTTCTTCTTCCAGCGCCAGCCGCCACAGCGCCCGCGCCAGGGTACAAGCCTCGATTCCCCGGTATTTCCCGGGTATGAACCGAGAAAACGGCGCAACTAGCTGTTCAGTCAGCCGTGGCTCCAGTCGCTCGCCCAGCAGGAACGAGGGCCGCACGATGGTCAGCTGTGGCCAGTCCTGAGCCTTGAGCGCTTCTTCCATCTCGCCCTTGACCCGGTTATAGAAAATTGACGACTTAGGATCGGCGCCCACTGCACTGATCACCAGCAGATGCCGTGCGCCCATTTCCCGGGCACGCTTGCTGAAGGCGACCACCATGTCCAGATCCACTGCGCGGAAAGCCGATTCGGAACCTGCCTGCTTCAGCGTGGTGCCCAGGCAGCAATAGGCGATGTCGACCCGCCCGGCCAGTTGCGGAAGGAATACCGCCGGGTCGCCCACCGGGTTTTCCAGGTGCGGGTGCTCGGCCAATGGCCGGCGTGTAGGCGCCAGGACACGGGTGATGGTGGGCTCGTTGAGCAGGCGGTCTAGCAGGTGTTCACCGGTCAGACCGGTGGCTCCGGCAAGCAGGACATGCTGAGGCGTCAAGTACATGATGTCTCTCCCTTGTTACACACAAGTCTAGTGAGTGCCGGGCATTTTTGCCTGCTTGCTCACGTTGGCCTGTGTGGCGTTACGCAACGCTTCTTCGGCTTGTTGCTGGCGCAGCTGGTGCCAGTGCTCAAGCACGGCCGGCGGTGCCCACAACTGCGGCTCGGAGGCCTCGAAGCCTTCCCTTTGTTCTCTTTCGGCAACGCTGGCACGCGCCAGTTCAAACGCCTGTTTCAGGTCGTCGGTCTGGTTCAGCGCTTCAGCGAACAGGGCATCGCCAAAGTAGGTGAAGTCGGCTTCCTCCGAGCAACCGAAGGAGACGCGGTCGGCCCGGGCAGCGGTCATGATGAGCGTGCGCTCGTCTTTGAGCGGAGCGATATAGCCCCCTGAATAGCAGGCGGAGATGACGATGACCTTGTCGCGATCCTTCAGCGGCGCCAGGGCAGTGGCCAGCTCGTCAGCGGCCAGGTCGGCCAGTTGCAGGCGGGGCTGGTCGAGTACCAGTTGGTGGTCCTGGCTGCCATGGCTGGTGAGGTAGATGAACACCAGGTCTTCGGGGCCGCTGCGCTCTGCCAGGGTGGCGGCAGCGCGGGAGAGGTTTTCGCGGGTGGCCATGGGGCGTGTGGCCATGTGGTCGCGGTGGTTGACCAGGGTTACCTGGCCACGGGCGCCAAAGCGCACCTTGAGCATGCGGCTGACGTAGTCGGCTTCGCGCAGGAATACGCTTTGCTGGCCATCGCCGGCCACTACCAGGCTATACAGCTGGATCGGTGGCGCCGAGCGAGGTACCCGAGCCAGCGCCTCGTCCAGCAGCCGGCCCTGGTTGAGCAACGCCAGGTCCAGTGGGTCTGGCAGCAGCTTGCCGTTCTGGTCGCGCACGCGCACGCCGTTGGCCCATGTTCCGCTTTCGACCTTGCCACTGGGCAGAATCAGCCGCCCATGGCCATGGAAGGCATCGTTGAGGAAACCGCCGATGTACTTGCTGCCGTCGGCCAGTTGCAGGCTGCCCTGGCCCGACAGACGCCAGTCGGCGAACTCGCCCTTGTAGTGGCTGCCATCGCTGCCCAGCAACTCCCCTTCGCCGATCAGCGAGCCGTCCTTGAATTCACCGATCCACACGTCGCCGTCGGCATTTTCGTAGCGGCCACGGCCCTCCAGGCGGTTGTCCTTGAATTCGCCGATGTACTGCTCGCCATCAACGCTGTCGTAGGTGCCGGCGCCTTGTAGCTGGCCGTTGACGAAGTGGCCGCTGAACTGGTTGCCGCTGGCATCGCTGCGCACCCCGGCGCCGTTGGGCTTGCCCTTGGCGAACAGGCCTTGGTAGCGACTGCCGTCGGCCAGTTCCAGTTGGCCTGCACCGTCGTACAGGTCGTCCTTGAACTGGCCGCGGTATGTCTGGTCGGCTTGCTTGAGGGTGCCCTCGCCGTCGCGGCGGCCGTGGCGGAAGGTGCCGCTATAGTGGCTGCCTGGGGTGATCAGGTCACCCAGGCCCTGAAACAGCCCCTCGGCGAACTGGCCCCGGTAGACCTCGCCGTTCTGCCCATGCCATTCACCTTGGCCGTGCCACTGGCCGTCCTTGAAGCTGCCGGCGTACCAGCTGCCGTTGGGGTAGTCGATCCGGCCCTCACCTTGCAGCAGGCCATCGACCACCTGCCCTCGGTAACGCCCACCGTCAGGCAGCCGTGCGTCGGGCGGGAGCAGCGATTCGCCATCGCCACAGGCGGCGAGCAGCAGGACCAGGGTAATGGGGAGCAGTGGACGCATGGAGAGGACCGGGCAATAGGTCTGCCGAGTATGACGCAGAATGGGATCCTGAGACAGCGAGCCCCTGTGTCAGCGCACAGCCTTGGAACCTTGCGCGTACCCTGTAGGACCGGCTTCAGCCGCGAACACCGGCAAAGCCGGTGCCCTCCACTGTGTTGCATTGCTCGCAGGCCCACCCGCTCCCACAGGTGCCACGTTGCCTTCAAGGTGCAATCAGCGCACACCTGGTGAAACTATGATCTTCACGTTCTCCTCTTTGTTGTTCACCAGTTCCTCGAAGCCCAGCTCGACAATCTGCTCCAATCCGATCCGGCCGGTTACCAGCGGGCGAATATCCAGCCGACCATCAGCAATGAAGGCAATCACGTCGGCAAACTCGCCGTTGTACGCCAACGCCCCCAGCACCTGTTTCTCGGTGGACACCAGCTCGAAGAAGTTGAACTCGCTGGGCTCTTCGAAAATACCCACCAGCACGCACTTGCCTGCTTTGCGGATGGTGTCGATGGCCAGCTTGGCCGTATGTTTGTTGCCAATGCACTCAAAGCTCACATCGGCGCCCAGCCCTGCAGTCAGTGCGCGGATTTCCGCCAGGGCATCGCACTGGCTGGGGTCCAGCACCACGTTGGCGCCTACCTCTTTGGCTTTGGCTTTGCGTGCTGAGGACATTTCCAGGGCGATAACCTGCGCTGCGCCCGCGGCTTTGGCACACATGATGGTGCACAGGCCGATGGTGCCGGCCCCCACCACTACAACGGTTTGCCCAAGCAGGCTGCCGGCCTTTTTCACCGCGTGCATACCCACCGCCAGCGGCTCGATCAGTGCCCCGGCTTCGGCAGGGAAGCCCTGCGGCAGCCGGTAGAGCAGGTTGGCGGGCACGTTGACCAGCTCGGCGAAGGCACCGTTGTTCATCAGGCCGGTGAACGCCAGGCGTTCGCAGATGTTGTACAGGCCATGGGTGCAGTAATAGCAGGTACCGCAATGCTGGCAGGCGTCTGCCGCCACCGGGTCGCCTACGGCATAGCCTTCCACGCCTTCGCCAAGCTTGGCGATGTGGCCGCAGAATTCATGGCCGAGGATGCACTGGCCCTGAATGCCGGTCAGCGGGTGCGGGGCTTCTACCGGGATGAACACCGGGCCGGCAACATATTCGTGCAGGTCGGAGCCGCAGATGCCGCACCAGTCCACCTTGATCTGCACCCAGCCCGGCGCAGGGTCGGCCGGCAAAGGTACCTGTTCGACACGAATATCGTGGCGGCCATGCCAGACGGCCGCGCGCATGTGGGTGTGGCTCAGGTCATTCATTGTTGTTCTCCAGGCTCACGAAAAGGGCTTAGTGCTTGCGCAGGAATACGAGCAGTTGCTGGTTGACCTGTTCGGCCGCCTCCATCTGCACCATGTGGCCGGCCTCTGGCAGCACCTGTACTTCGGCTTCCAGGCCCTCGGCATGGCTGGCCGGGATGATCGCATCCTTGCCACCCCACACCACCAGTGTCGGGTGATTGCCAAGTACTCCGCGCAAGTCGTGGCGCTGCCGGTCGCCGTCGGCGAGCGCCCCTGCCAGTTGCTGCAGGGCCTGGTCCACACCTTCCAGGCGCTTGAACTTGAGCATGTCCTCCAGCATTTGCCGGGTGACCAGCGCCGGGTCGGCAAACAACTGCACCATCTGCGGTTTGAGTGCATTGCGGTTGGCCGCAGTGACGAAACCTTGCAAGTACTGCCCGTTGATCGCTTCGCCCAGACCGGCGCTGGCTACCAGGCTCAGGCTGGCCACCCGCTGCGGGGCCAGGCGCGCCACGTTGAGGCTGACGGCACCACCCATGGAATGGCCGGCCAGGTGGGCTTTGGCGATGTCCAGGTGGTCGAGCAGGGCGAGCACGGTTTCGCTCAACTCATCCAGGTCGCCCCGCTGCAGGGTCTTGGCCGACTCGCCGTGGCCCGGCAGGTCGAGGGCGATGACCCGCCGCTCGGCAGCCAGTGCCGGGTGGTTGAACAGCCAGTTGTTGAGGTCACCGCCAAAGCCGTGCACCAGCACCAGCGGTGTGCCGCCTTCACCCAGCTCGAACCAGCGCAGCAGGCGCCCGCCTACTTCCGCCTTCTGAGGGGCCGGCCCCTGGCTTTGGTCGGCGCCACCTTCGGCGACGAACTCGGCCTGGAAGCGCTGTACCACGGCATCGATCTCGGCCTCCTCTGCTTCGCCTTCGACTACCACCGCCAGCAGTGCGCCGACGGGCAAGGTTTCATCCGGCTTGGCTACCTGGCGGCGCAGCACGCCGCTGAAAGGCGCTTCGACGCTGCTGCTGATCTTGTCGGTCTCGACGTCCAGCACCTCGTCGCCCTTGCTGATTTCGTCACCTTCCTGCTTGAGCCAGGTGTCCACCCGGCCCTCGGTCATCGACAGGCCCCACTTGGGCATAGTCAGGGTATGGATCTGGCTCATGCGGCACTCCTTGCGGCTTCGATCACCTTGCGCACGGCGGCTTCGATCTTCGCCGCGTCAGGGATGTACAGGTCTTCCAGGGCGTCGGAGAACGGCACCGGGGTATGCGGCGCGGTGACCATTTCGATCGGTCCCTTGAGTGCGCCAAAAGCCTTCTGTGCCACCAGCGCGCTGATGTCGGTGGCCATCGAGCAGCGCGGGTTGGCTTCATCGATCACCACCAGGCGGCCGGTCTTCTCCACACTTTCCAGAATGCTGTCCTCGTCCAGCGGGCTGGTAGTGCGCAGGTCCAGCACTTCGCAGTCGATGCCCTGGCGGGCCAGGTTGTTGGCGGCCTCCAGCGCCACATGCACCATGCGCCCGTAGGTAACGAGGGTCACGTCGTCGCCATCGCGCAAGAAGTTGGCTTCGCCGAACGGTACGGTGTACACCTCTTCCGGCACCTCGCCCTGCATGCTGTACAGCAGTTTGTGTTCGCAGAAGATCACCGGGTCGTTGTCGCGGATCGCCTGGATCAACAGGCCCTTGGCATCGTAAGGCGAGGATGGGCACACCACCTTCAGGCCGGGGATGTGCGTCCATAGCGAGGTGAGCATCTGCGAGTGCTGGGCTGCCGCACGCAGGCCGGCGCCATACATGGTGCGCATCACCAGCGGGGTCACTGCCTTGCCGCCGAACATGTAGCGGAACTTGGCGGCCTGGTTGAGGATCTGGTCCAGGCAGCAGCCGGCGAAGTCGACGAACATCAGTTCGCACACCGGGCGCAGGCCCTGGGTGGCAGCACCGACGGCCGCGCCGACGTAGCCGATTTCCGACAGCGGCGCGTCAAGCACGCGGCCGGGGAATTGGTGATACAGGCCTTTGGTCACGCCCAACACGCCACCCCAGGCGTCATCCTCGCCGGGCGCACCGGCACCGCCGGCGACGTCTTCGCCAATGATGAACACTGTGCTGTCGCGGCGCATTTCCTGGGCCAGGGCCTCGTTGATGGCCTGCTGGTAGCTGATCTTTCTTGCCATGGTGGTTCTCCTGTTGTTCTTGTAATCCGCGGCTCAGGGGTAGGCGACGTAGACGTCGGTGAGCAGATCGGCGGGCTGTGGCTTGGGATCGGATTTGGCGCGGCGAACGGCGTCTTCGATCAGGTCCTCGACGCGGGCGTCGATGGCGTCCAGTTGCTCGGCCGTGAGCAGGCCGGCGCGGGTGGTCTTGTTGCGAAATTGCATGAGGCAGTCGCGGGATTCGCGCAGGTTCTTCACTTCATCTGGGGCGCGGTAGGTTTGCGCATCGCCTTCGAAATGGCCGTAGTAACGGCTGAGCTTGACCTCGATCAGCGACGGCCCTTGCCCGGAGCGGGCGCGCTCGATAGCAGCGCCGGCGGCCTCGTATACGGCAAAGAAGTCAAAGCCGTCGATGGTGACGCCTGGCATGCCGAAGCCGGCAGCGCGGTCGGCAATGTGGTCGCAGGCTACGGACCAGTTGGAGGCAGTGGCCTCGGCGTAGCCGTTGTTCTCGGCCACGAAGATGCAGGGCAGGTTCATGATCGACGCCATGTTCATGGCTTCAAACACGGCGCCCTCGTTGGATGCCCCATCGCCGAAGAAGGCTACCGACACGTCATCGCGGCCCTTGAGCTTGGCCGCCAGCGCCGCCCCGGCCACCAGTGGTGCGCCGGCGCCGACGATCCCGTTGGCACCGAGCATGCCCTTTTCCAGGTCGGCAATGTGCATCGAGCCGCCTTTGCCACCGCACACGCCGGTCTTCTTGCCGTAGATCTCGGCCATCATGCCGTACACGTCCACGCCTTTGGCGATGCAGTGGCCATGGCCGCGGTGGGTCGAGGCGATGCAGTCGCTGTCGCGCAAGTGGGCCATGACCCCGGCGGCAGAGGCTTCTTCGCCGGCATACAGGTGGACGAAGCCGGGAATTTCGCCGGTGGCGAACTCCACATGCAGGCGTTCTTCGAAGGCGCGGATGGTCCGCATGACTTCATAGGCATGCAGCAGTTGTTCAGTACTGAGTTGATTGGACATCTTGTTGTTCTCCGGGGTTGTCTCAACACGGGTTTGCAGGGTGCAGCCGGTGGCCGCGCGGGACGGCCAGCAGGTGGTGGAGGGCGGCATGCGCCAGCACGGCCTCGACGTCCACGCTGAGTGGGCCTTGGTGGTCGAGGGTGATGGTGGGGGTGTCATGCTCGGCAAATTCGATTTCGCGTTCGCCATCCAGCGCCAGGGTGCCGCTGGCCAGGCTCAGGCGCTGGGCGACGCCGGGTGTCAGCGGACCGCAGGCAGTGATGCCGCAGGCTTGCAGCAGGCCGGGCGCCAACGGCGCCAACAGCGCCTGTTCGGCGTCGGGGGCCAGGCGTACCCAGGCGCCGTGCGGATCTTGCCGTGACACCGGGCACCACAGACCGCACAGGGCCGATAGGCCGATGGCGTGGGGCTCGGCGAAGCAGGCGAAGACTTCGCAGAGGTCCTCGCTGCGGCTGAGTGCACGGGCACCGATGAAACGCTGCGGCGATACGGCCACCTCGACCAAGGCCCACTCGGCCAGCTGTTGTTCCGGCACGTTCACCAGTAAGCGTTTGTTGCGGCGCAAGCCGATGCTGGCCGGTACCCGGCCACTGGCAAGCAGGCCACCGGCCAGGCCTGCGCTGGTGGCTTCACGAAGTTCGGGGAAGGCGTTATTGGTGCCGGTGGACAGGGTCAGCAGCGGCACGTCACCGGCCTCGGCGGCGACCGCCTTGTGGGTGCCATCACCGCCCAGCACGGCGATCATCGCCACGCCGCGCTCGACCATGCGCCGGGTAGCCAGGCGGGTATCGGCCACGGTCTGGCTCAGTGGCAGGTCGAGGATCTCGATGGCCGGCCAGTGCTGGTCACGGGCCCCTGGGCCCTGGCTGGCCTTGAGCACTGCAGCAGCGATGCCGGTCATGTCGCTGGGCAACAACACCTGGCCAATGCCGGTGGCGCCGAAAGCGGCCAGCAGGCGCTGGATAGCCGAGGCCTTGTCGGTGCTCGAATAGAGCCCGGCATTGGCGGTCAGGCGGCGCAGGTCGCGGCCAGAGGCAGGGTTGGCAATGATCCCGACAATCGGGGCGGGTAGCGGCATGGCGCACCTCGTATTTTTGTTTGCAAGGGCAGGAGCAAGCGGGGTGCCAGCTTTCTTCGCAATAGCTGAAGTGCCCGGGCTAGAGGGCTCTGGTCGTGTTCGGGGAGGTCTACACGGGTAGGGTGGCGAGACGCCGGGTGCCAGCGCCGGGCCTGCGTTGCCGAGACACTGAGACGCTGCGTCTCAAGCCAGCCGGTAATCACACAGTGCTTGTCGGGGCATGCCCAGAGGCGCTTAATGGCTGGACAACGATAAAAACAGTAACGAGAACCGGAGGGCCTGAATGCTTGCCGCGAACTCCCGAGCCCATGTGGACTGCGTCAGCAGGGTGTTGAAGAATGCCGACCGCCTGCCGCAGGCGCCGGTACCACCGCTGATCCTCGATTCATGGCGCCGCTCCATGGATGTGTACCGCCTCGACCCCGGTTCCCAGCAGGGGCCGCGTATCCTTTCCCAAAGCCTGCTCAACGAATGCCGCGAACGCGCCGAGCTGTTCCTGCGCATCGCCAGCGATGCCGTGGCGCGCTTGCATGAGCGGGTGCGCGGCGCTGACTACTGCGTGCTGCTTACCGATGCTCAGGGGCGCACTATCGATTACCGGGTCGAGTCGGCGATCCGCAACGACTGTCGCAAGGCCGGGCTGTATCTGGGGACCTGCTGGTCGGAAGGCGAGGAGGGCACATGCGGCGTGGCGGCGGTGCTGACCAGCAAGGCCCCGGTCACGGTGCACAAGCGCGATCACTTTCGCGCCGCCTTCATCGGCCTGACCTGCACAGCGGCGCCGGTGTTCGACCCGTTGGGTGGGTTGTTGGGCGTGGTCGATGTGTCGGCCTTGCAGTCGCCGGACGATCGGCGCAGCCAGCACCTGATCCGCCAGTTGGTCGAGCAAACCGCCCGCGAGATCGAAAACGCCTTCTTCATGCACAGCGCCCAAGGTCACTGGGTGATGCGCGCGCATGGTACGCCGGGCTATGTGGAGAGCCAGCCCGACTACCTGCTGGCCTGGGATGCCGATGGCCGCTTGCAGGCGATCAACAGCCTGGCGCGGCAACGCTTGGTGGAACGCCTGGGGCGCTTGCCCGAGCATATAGGCGAACTGTTCGACATCGACCAACTGCGCCGGGTGAGCGCGTCGTCCGCCCAGCGCCTGCCCGGTCTGGGTGGTTTGTATGGCCGGGTCAGTGCACCGCAGCAACGCCAGCGTGCGCAGCCTGTGCGCCAGGCCCAGGACACCCGTATCGAGCAGCACCTGCGGCTGGCCACGCGGGTCAAGGACTGCAACCTGGCGGTGCTGGTACTGGGTGAGACCGGGGCCGGCAAGGAGGTATTCGCCCGCCAGCTGCACCAGCAAAGCCAGCGCTGTGATGGCCCGTTCGTTACCCTGAACTGCGCGGCCATTCCGGAAACCCTGATCGAGAGCGAGTTGTTCGGCTATGTGGCCGGGGCCTTCACCGGGGCTTCCAGCAAAGGCATGCAAGGGCTGTTGCAGCAGGCCGATGGCGGCACGCTGTTCCTCGACGAGATCGGGGACATGCCGCTGAACCTGCAAACCCGCCTGCTGCGGGTGCTGGCGGAGGGTGAGGTGGCGCCGCTGGGTGCGGCGCGGCGGGAGCGGGTGGATATTCAGGTGATCTGTGCGACCCATCGCGATCTGGCGGCGATGGTGGAGGACGGGCGATTTCGTGAAGACTTGTACTTCCGCCTGGCCAATGCCCGTTTCGAGCTTCCCCCCTTGCGTGAGCGTGATGACCGGCTGGGGCTGATTCACCAGTTGCTGGCCGAAGAGGCGGCGGCCTGCGGGGTGGAGGTGGTGTTGGCGGATGACGCGCTGCAGGCGCTGCTGGTTTATCGCTGGCCGGGCAATTTGCGCCAGCTGCGGCAGGTGTTGCGGTATGCCTGTGCGGTGAGTGAGGGCGGGCAGGTGCGGCTGCAGGATCTGCCGCAGGAGGTGCGCGGTGAAGCGGTTGGCTCGGCTGAAAGCGGGGTGTCGTGCCCGGCCCGGCAGCTGTTGCTGGACGCGCTGATCCGCCATCGCTGGAAGCCGGCTGATGCGGCGCGGGCTTTGGGTATTTCGCGGGCGACGCTTTATCGGCGAGTGCATGAGCACCGCATCGACATGCCGCGGATGAAGGGGTAGAGCCCTGGGGCCGCGACGCGGCCCCAGATTCTGGCAGGCAATAAAAAACCCCGGCACAGGGCCGGGGTTCTGGTACATCACACTACACGATCACTCCTGGTTGGCCAGTTTGTGCTCGAGGTAGTGAATGTTGACGCCGCCTTTGCAGAAGCCTTCATCACGCACCAGGTCGCGGTGCAGCGGGATGTTGGTCTTGATGCCGTCGACGACGATCTCGTCCAGGGCATTGCGCATGCGCGCCATGGCTTCGTCGCGGTCCTTGCCGTAGGTGATCAGCTTGCCGATCAGCGAGTCGTAGTTCGGCGGAACCGAATAACCGCTGTACAGGTGCGAATCGACGCGTACGCCGTTGCCGCCCGGGGCGTGGAAGTGCTTCACCTTGCCTGGGCTCGGGATGAACTTCTTCGGGTCTTCGGCGTTGATCCGGCACTCCAGCGAGTGGCCACGGATCACCACGTCTTCCTGGCGGAACGACAGCTTGTTGCCAGCGGCGATGCTCAGCATCTCCTTGACGATGTCGATGCCAGTGACCATCTCCGATACCGGGTGCTCAACCTGCACGCGGGTGTTCATCTCGATGAAGTAGAAGCGGCCGTTTTCGTACAGGAACTCGAAAGTACCCGCACCACGGTAGCCGATCTCGATGCACGCATCGACGCAGCGCTTGAACACTTCCTGGCGGGCTTTCTCATCGATGCCCGGGGCTGGTGCTTCTTCCAGGACCTTCTGGTGACGGCGCTGCAGCGAGCAGTCACGGTCGCCCAGGTGAATGGCGTTGCCCTGGCCGTCGGACAGTACCTGCACTTCCACGTGACGTGGGTTGGTCAGGAACTTCTCCAGGTAAACCATCGGGTTGCCGAAGGCAGCACCGGCTTCGGTACGGGTGAGCTTGGCCGAGGAAATCAGGTCCTCTTCCTTGTGCACCACGCGCATGCCGCGACCACCACCGCCACCGGCGGCCTTGATGATCACCGGGTAGCCGACGTCACGGGCAATCGCCAGGGCAACTTCTTCGTCTTCTGGCAGTGGGCCATCGGAGCCCGGTACGGTCGGTACGCCCGACTTGATCATCGCGTCCTTGGCCGAAACCTTGTCGCCCATCAGGCGAATGGTGTCGGCTTTCGGGCCGATGAAGGCGAAACCGGATTTTTCCACCTGTTCGGCGAAGTCGGCGTTTTCCGCCAGGAAGCCGTAACCCGGGTGAATCGCAGTGGCGCCAGTCACTTCGGCGGCAGCGATGATCGCCGGGATATGCAGGTAGGAATCCTTGGACGATGCAGGGCCGATGCAGACCGACTCGTCTGCCAGGCCCAGGTGCATCAGTTCACGGTCGGCAGTGGAGTGCACGGCGACGGTCTTGATACCCAGCTCTTTGCAGGCACGCAGGATCCGCAGGGCAATTTCCCCGCGGTTGGCGATCAGGACTTTTTCGAGCTTCCCAGACATCGTTGGCTCTCCGCGATTCAAACGATGGTGAACAGCGGCTGGTCGAACTCAACCGGCTGGCCGTCTTCTACCAGGATGGCGTCGATGACACCGCCAATATCGGCTTCGATGTGGTTCATCATCTTCATGGCTTCGACGATGCACAGGGTGTCGCCTTTCTTCACGGACTGGCCAACTTCAGCGAAGTTAGGCGAGGTCGGCGAAGGCTTGCGGTAGAAGGTACCTACCATTGGCGAACGGACCACGGTGCCTTTCAGGGCCGGGGCGGCAGCAGTGGCTTCGGCGGCTGGCGCAGCAGCGGCAACCGGCGCAGCGGCAGGGGCGGCGGCCATAGGCGCCGGTGCGTAGAACTGCTGGGCAGCTGGGGTCTTGCTGTGACGGCTGATACGGACCGACTCTTCGCCTTCCTTGATCTCCAGTTCGTCGATGCCAGACTCTTCCAGCAGCTCGATCAGTTTCTTGACTTTACGGATATCCATTAATCATCAACTCCCAAAGGTTCGGTCAGGGGGCGAAATACAAAAAACGTATCTGAAACGTTTCTCTCGAACCCCGGCCCACTTAGGCCAGGGTTTTCATCATTTGGGCTGTGCGTTGGCAGCCAGTTGTTCCAGCGCGGACTCCAGGGCCAGGCGATAACCGCTGGCGCCCAGACCGCAGATCACCCCTACGGCAACATCGGAAAAGTAGGAGTGGTGACGGAACGGTTCGCGTTTGTGCACGTTGGACAGGTGCACTTCGATGAATGGGATGCTCACCGCAAGCAATGCGTCACGTAATGCGACGCTTGTGTGGGTGAAAGCAGCCGGATTGATCAGGATGAAGTCCACACCCTCGTTGCGTGCGGCGTGAATGCGGTCGATCAGTTCGTATTCGGCATTGCTCTGCAGGTACAGCAGATGGTGGCCTGCGGCGCGGGCACGTTGCTCCAGGTCCTGGTTGATCTGAGCCAGGGTCACGGCGCCGTAGTGGCCTGGCTCGCGAGTACCGAGCAGGTTGAGGTTTGGGCCGTGGAGCACCAGTAGCGTTGCCATCTGCGGATTCCTTGGATTTGTAGGGCAATTCGACACAGCGCGGCGAGTGTGCCGTAAAGCAACGGCAAGTGTCCAGTTCCCGGCAATAGCCAGCACGATGTCCGAGGTTCGCGCGAAGTATGTGACCGGATAATTAAATCCGGTCACTCATTACAGGATTTTTCCGGGCCCGCGGGAAGTTATAGACCGACTTTGCCGCGCACGCGCGTCAGAATCTGCGCGAATTCACCGGCATTTATCTCGCCAATCACCCGATCAGCGGTAATTTCGCTGCCGTTCGCAGCAAAAAACAGCAGGGCGGGTGGGCCGAACAGCTGATAGCGGTCGAGCAGCTTGCGTTGCTCGGCATTACTTTCGGTGATGTCGAACCGCAGCAGTTTGAAGCCGGCCAGCTGTGTTTGCACCTGCGGTGCATTGAGCACCTCATGCTCAATCACCTTGCAACTGATGCACCAGTCGGCGTACCAGTCCAGCAGCACTGGCTGGCCGGCGGCCTTGGCTTGCGCCAGGGCTGCGTCCATGGCATCAGGTGTGGTGATGGTCTGCCAGGCATCGGCTTTTGCTGCCGGCAGACCGCCGCTGGCGGCCAGTGACGCAACTGGCAGTGGGCGCAGTGGGTCGCCCTGGCCAGTGAGGGCGCCGTACCAGCAAGCCAGCGCGTACACCAGCAAGGCCAGACCGAGCAGTTGCGCCAGGCGCTGGGCCGTCGTCTTGACGACGAATTCCAGCGCACCGAGGAACAGTGCCACACCCGCAGCGAGGAAACCGACCAGCAGCAAGGTCGCAGGGCCCGGCAGTACACGGCTGAGCAAGCCGATGGCCAGCCCCAGCAGCAGTACGCCAATGGCGTTTTTTACCGTATTCATCCACGGGCCGCTTTTGGGCAGCCAGGCCGCGCCACCGGTGGCCACCAGTAGCAGCGGTGCACCCATGCCCAAACCCAGGGCGAACAGCTTTAGTGCGCCACCCAGGGCATCGCCGCTGGCGCTGATATAGAGCAAGGCACCGGCCAGGGGCGCCGATACACACGGAGAAACCAGCAAGCTGGAGAGCACACCGAGCACAGCTGCGCCCAGCAGCGAGCCGCCGCGGGTGTGGTTGGCGACGTTGTTCAGGCGGTTGCTCAGGGCCTGGGGCAGCCTCAGTTCGAAGAGGCCGAACATGGCCAGGGCGAACACTACGAAAAACAGCGCGAAAGGTACCAGCACCCAGGCCGACTGCAGGCGCGCCTGCAGGTTCAGGCTTGCGCCGAACAGGCCCATCAGTGCGCCGAGCACCGCGAAGCTGGCGGCCATTGGCAGCACGTAGGCCAGCGACAGCGCCAGGCCGCGCACGCCGCCAACCTGGCCGCGCAGCACGACACCGGAAAGGATCGGCAACATCGGCAGCACGCAGGGGGTGAAGGTCAGGCCGACCCCAGCGAGGAAGAACAGCAGCAGCGACTTCCAGTTCCAGCCGTGTTCGCGGGTGGCTGGCGTGTTTGCAACGCCTTCGCCATCGATACTCAGGCGTGCGGTTTCCGGCGGGTAGCACAAGCCCTTGTCGGCGCAACCCTGGTAGCCCACCAGCAGGGTGAAGGCGCGCGGGTCTTTACGTGGCAACTCGATATCGAGCACGCCGTGGTACACCTCGACGTCGCCGAAGAATTCATCGTGCTTGGCCTTACCCTTGGGGATGTTCGGTGTGCCCAGGGTGATATCGGCCGGTTCCGTGCGGAACTGGAAGCGGTGGCGGTAAAGGTAGTAGCCATCGGTGGCAACGAAGCGCAGCTTGATGGTTTGCGCATCGACCTGGACCAGGTTGAGCTTGAAGGCCTCGTGTACCGGCAGGAAGTCGGCGTTGTTGGCCAGCGAAGCGGCGCCAAGGGTGGCGCTGGGGCGGTTGTCGAGCAGGCCTGTGGCGAAGGCAGGGCTGGCCAGCAGCAGGAACAGCATGAAAAACAGGCGGCGCATGGCGGACTCGCGAGGTGGAACGTGCCCGGCATGATAACGGATGCGCAGGAATAATTGGCCCGAAACAAACGTAGGAGCGGGTTTACCCGCGAAGCGCTGCGCGGGCGGCGCTCGATCTCAGACCCTGAACGCTCGCACCGCCCGGTTCAGCTCACCGCCCAGGCTCAGCAGCTGTTCACCCTGTTCACGCCCCTCGCCAATGCGCTGCAGGTTTTCTTCACCCAGTTCGTGAATCCGCTCGCTGTGGTCACGAATCTCGCTCACCGCGCCACTCTGCTGTGCCGTGACATCGGCAATCCTCACCGCTGTATCGGAAATGGTACGAATGGCACAGACAATCTCCTCCAGCGCCCCATCCGCCGCCTGGGCCTGGTTGGCCGTGGCCTCGGCATGCTCCAGTTGCGCGCGCATCCCTGCCACCGAACTTCTGGCGGCCTGCTGCAGGCGGTCGATCAACGCCTGGATCTCGCCGGTAGCCCCCGTGGTGCGCTGAGCCAGTGAGCGCACCTCATCGGCGACCACGGCAAAGCCACGGCCCATCTCGCCGGCACGGGCCGCTTCGATCGCGGCATTCAGTGCCAGCAGGTTGGTCTGCTCGGCAATCGAGCGGATCACCGTCAGTACCCCGCCAATGGTGGCCGACTCTTCCGCCAATTGTTCGATCATGCGGGCGTTGCCTTGCACTTCATCGACCAGTTCACGCAAGCCCGACAGGCTCTGGCCGATTACCGCCTGGCCTTGTTCCACCGCACGCCCGGCATCGCGGCTGGCCTCGGCGGCTGCGCTGGCATCACCAGCCACTTGTTGAATGGTCGCTTCCAGCTCGCCCAAGGCATCGCGGATCTGCCCTGTATCGCCGGCCTGTCGCTCGGCGCCGCCGTGTAGCGCAGCGCTCATGCCGGCCAGGGCGTGGCTGCTGCCGGCCACCTGCTCGGCGTTATGGCGGATGGTGCCGACCAGCTCCACCAGGTACTGACGCAGGCGGTTGAGCGACTCCTGGATGTCGTGCAGTTCGCGGTTGGTCTTGCCCAGGGCGATGGCTTGGGCGAAGTCGCCCTCGGCCCAGCGTGACAGGGCCGGGGCCAGTCCGGTCAGGGTCCGGGCCAGGCGCCGTTGCAGCGTATCGATCAATAGGGCGATCAGCAGGATCAGGCCGATCATCAGGCCTTGGATGATGCGCACCTCGGCAGCGATTTTCGCATGCTGGCCGCGTACTTCGGGTTCCAGCGCGGCGATGGCCTGTTGTACGGCTTCCAGGCGCTGGCCGGTGGTGGCGGCCAGTTCGGCGCGGCGCTCGATCTGTTCACGGGTGCGTTGCAGTTCGGCCGGGTAGCGGTTGAGCAGGCTTTGCAATTCACGCTTGAGGCCCACGGCAATGTCTTCCTGCTGGGCGCTGCTCTGGGATTCCAGGCCCATCATCGCAGCGAAGTCGTCGGCTCCGGATTCGGCCGTGCGGGTTACGCCGAGTAGTGGCAGGCCGTCGACCGTCTGGGCCTGGGCGCGGATCAGTTGCAGCTCGCGCTCGACCTCGTCGGCCAGCTCCGGGCGGCCGCTGCTGACCAGCTTGTCGCGAGCCAATGACAGCCGCCCCAGATGCAGGGTGGCGTCTAGCAAGGGCAGCAAGTAGCGATTGGCCTCGGCGTTGCCACTGTCGCGGGCGTAGCTGGCCATCTGCTCGAAGTTCGCCCCCAGCTCCCGCTCGGCTTGCAGCAGCAGGGCTTGTGGGTCGCCGGCCAGCTTGCCGGCGGCCAGCAGTTCGTTGGCGGTGAAGGCCTGCAGGCTATCCAGGCTGGGGCGCAACTTCTCGGCCAGCTCTACCGGCCAGTCCGTCAGTGCGGCCTGCAACTGCTGGGTCGCCTCCATGGCGGCGGCCTGGCGCAGGGCGTCGCCGCTGCCCAGGTAGGCCTGGATATTGCGCGCCGCCTGGTTCTGGAACTGCTGGGACAGGCCCAGATAGCGCTCCATCAGCTGGTAGGGGCGCTCGAGGGCGCGTTGTGACCACCACAGGGTGGCGCCCAAGGCGATACACACGGTCACCAGCAACAGCGTGTTGAAATTGGTCAGCCACTTCAGGCGCATAGCCGCGAACTTCCTGCGCAGGGGAGAGGTAGGCGCCTGAAGTTATTGCGATTTTGTGACGGGGTGATGACGCCAGGGGCTTGGTGTCAGAAAAAAAGTGGCACAGTGCCTCCATTGGTGTGGCCGGCACTGGCCTCTTCGCGGGCTTGCCCGCTCCCACAGGTTTACCTCCAGACTTGAGGTATGTGAAATGCCTGGGGAAGCGGGCAAGCCTGTGAAGAAGCCGGCACCGTGAGTGCGAATTTCAGGGCTCTACACGAACGACGCAATTGCGCCCCGCATGCTTAGCCCGGTACAGCGCCTCGTCCGCTGCACTGGCCATGGTCAGTGCATCCAGCCCCTCGTCCAGTTGCACCACCCCGGCACTGAAGGTGCACTGCAAATCCCGCGGCTGCGCCGGGTAGAGAATTTCGGCAAAGCGCCGGCGAATTTCGTCCAGCACCTTGTGTGCGGCATCCAGCGCGGTATTGGGCATGACGATGGCGAACTCCTCGCCACCGTAGCGGCCAATGAAGTCGGTCTTGCGCAAGCGCTGCTTGAGGAACAGGGCAAGGCTCTTGATCACTCGGTCGCCCATGGGGTGGCCGTGGCGGTCGTTGATCTTCTTGAAGTGGTCGATGTCGAGCATGGCGAAGCTCAACGGCTGCTGCTCACGGCGGGCGCGGAAGCTGCAGTCTTCCAGCAGCTGCAGGATATGGGTGTGGTTGTACAGCCCGGTCAGGCTGTCGCGGACCATGCGCGCCTTCAAATGGCGGGCGCGGGCGGCGCGGTTGCGCACGGTGGTGATCAGGTGGCGTGAGCGAAACGGCTTGGTCAAAAAGTCATCACCGCCTTCGCTCATGGCATCCAGTTGCTTGTCCAGGTCGTCCTCGGCAGACAGGTAGATGATCGGCACACTCACATAACGGTCACTGTGGCGGATTACCTTGGCCAGCTCCGGGCCGGTGCAGGCCGGCATGTACAGGTCGAGGATGATCAGGTCGGGCTGGAAGTCGGCAAGCTCGGCCATGGTGCGGATCGGGTCGGTCAGGCTGCGGGTGAGCATGCCGGCGCCGGCCAGTACACGCTCGGTGTACATGGCCTGTGTGCGCGAATCGTCGATGATCAGCACGCGCAACGGGTCGTGCGGGGCGGTGTTGGTCAGCAGTTCGACCTTTTCCAGCAAGCTGGAGGCTTCCAGGCTGCCGGTGAGAAAGTCCTGACCGCCGGCGCGTACTGCGGCAAGGCGGGTAGGGGTGTCGGCTTCGTGATGGCTGAAGAACAGCAACGGAATGGAGCGTGCCAGGCCCTGCTGCACCTGAGCGGCCAGCAGCAAGCCCAGGCCGGCGCCGGTGAAGTCGACATCCATGATGATGGCCGAAGGCGGGTACTCGCTGATCGAGGCGAGAAACGCTGCGGCGCTGGGCAACGCCTGCACCACCAGACCAAAGAATTCCAGTTGCTGGGCCAGGCGCTGGGCGCGCTCGTGGTCCTGCAGCAGGATGTACACCGGTTTGCGCACGGGCAGCAGCAGTTGGTCGAGCGGGTCGTCCTTGCGCAGGCCGTTACGCGTCAACTGTTGGACGGGGCACTGCGGGCTCGGCTCGACTGCTTGGCTCATGTCCTGGCTACTTATAGGTTGGGATGTGCAGGGGCAATGATGGCTCTATGCTAGCAGCTCTTTTCACGTGCGTGAGTGCCCTGCGTCAACAAAGCGGGCAGAACGAATATTCAGTTGCTGACTGAATGGTCGCTTATGCGTACGGTGGTGTCTGCTTTATAGTGCAGCCATTCGGGCTTCCCGTGGCACGCTAGCGCAGGCCTGTGGTCAAAGCCCCTGAACCGTCGTGACTGATAAGGACAAAGCCATGCTGGACTGGAAAAACCGCGAGGCCAAAGCCGAGCCCCGTGAGCGTGTCGACGGGCGCGGCGCTGCCGCCCGTAGCTACCTTGGCGGCCTTTGGAGCCGTGCCCTGGGGACCCTGATCGGGTTGTACCTGCTGGTGTGTATCGGCCTGGGCTGGTACTGGAGCCAGGAGCCTGCTCTGTTCCCGGTGCAGCAAAACGCCCAGGCCGCAGCCGAACGTGCTGGCCAGCAGATGGTGGTGGGCTATACCACCGTCGAAACCCTCAAGACCGTGGCCGGCACCTTGCTGAACAAGCCGGGCGGCTACATTTCCAACGACCGCTTCCCGCCAGGGCTGTGGATGGACAACATGCCAAGCTGGGAATATGGCGTGCTGGTCCAGGTCCGCGACCTGTCCCGTGCCCTGCGTAAAGACTTCGCCCGTTCGCAGTCGCAGTCCACCGAAGACGCCGACCTGGCCAAGGCCGAGCCGCGCTTCAACTTCGACAACAAGAGCTGGATCCTGCCATCGAGCGAGTCGGAGTTCGAAGAGGGCATCAAGTCGCTGACCCGCTACCAGACCCGTCTGGCTGCCGGCGACAAGGGCGCTATCTTCTATACCCGCGCCGACAACCTGAACAACTGGCTAGGTGACGTCGCCACCCGTCTGGGCTCGCTGTCGCAGCGCCTGTCGGCCAGCGTTGGCCGGGTCAAGCTCAACACCACGCTGAAGACCGAGTCGGTCGTTGCCGGCCAGGCGCCGCAGGTGGATGAGGAGCTGGTGGAAACCCCATGGCTGCAGATCGACAACGTGTTCTATGAAGCCCGTGGCCAAGCCTGGGCGCTGTCGCACCTGCTGCGTGCCATCGAGGTGGACTTCGCCGACGTGCTGGCGAAGAAGAATGCCACCGTCAGCGTGCGTCAGATCATCCGTGAGCTGGAGGCCTCGCAAGAGTCGCTGTGGAGCCCGATGGTGCTCAACGGCAGTGGCTTCGGCATGTGGGCCAACCACTCGTTGGTCATGGCCAACTACATTTCCCGGGCCAACGCTGCGGTTATCGATCTGCGTCAGCTGCTGTCGCAGGGTTGATGATGGCTATCAGCCCAACCGAGGCCGCCCATCGGGCGGCTTCCGACCGCGAGCTGGTCACCTGGGTGGACGAAACCGACCAGGTACTGGGCGTCTTGCCCCGTGCCGAGCTGCGCGAGCGTGGCCTGATCGGTCGCTGCACGTTCATTCTGCTGTTCAACAGTGCCGGTGAATTGTGTGTACACCGGCGTACGCTGAGCAAGGCGCTGTACCCCGGCTATTGGGATGTGGCAGCGGGCGGCATGGTCGCGGCTGGCGAAGCGTATGCCGAGTCGGCCGCGCGCGAGCTGGCCGAAGAGCTAGGCATCGAGGGCGCCGAGCTGCGCTTTCACGAGCGGTTCTATTTCGACCAGCCGGATAACCGCTTGTGGTGCGCGGTGTATTCGGCGGTGTCGGATGCGCCGTTGCGGTTGCAGCCGGAAGAGGTTATTGAAGCGCGCTTCATCGGTCTGGAACAGGCTGAGCAGGAAAGCCTGAGCAAGCCTTATTGCCCGGACTCGTTGGCGGCGTTGCAGCGCTACAAGGCCAATTTGTAGGCTCGGGTTTGCCCGCGAAATACCGGCCCAGACACCCGTTTCCCAGGGCAAGGGCTTTGCCCTTGTTCGCGGGTAAATCCGCTCCTACACAACCGGCGTATTTATCGTTACACTGCGCGCCCTTTTCGGGCTGCCGCAATTCTTGCAGCAGTAGCGCCGCCCCTGCCAGAGTGGGGCTTCGCGGTCGGCCTCAACCCCAAGGCACGACCAGTTTTTGTCCTCAGCACCGAGGAACAAAAGTGGCCAAGAAAGCTTCTTCCTTTTCCGCCCTTGGCGGTCTCGTGTACTCCACCGACGCCGGTCGGCACTGCCCCGACTGTGGCCAGCCGGTGGACGCCTGCACCTGCAAGCAGCAAATCATCCCCGAAGGCGACGGCATTGCCCGCGTGCGCCGCGAAAGCAAAGGCCGTGGCGGCAAGACCGTGACCACCGTCACCGGCGTGCCGCTGCCGCCCGATCAGCTCAAAGAGCTGGCGACCACACTCAAGCGCCGCTGCGGTACCGGCGGCGCCTTGAAGGACGGGGTTATCGAGATCCAGGGCGACCATGTCGAGCTGTTGATCGGCGAGCTGACCAAACAGGGTTTCAAGGCGAAAAAGTCCGGCGGCTGAGGCCATCGCGCGATTTTTTGCCCAGCGCTTTCTAAACTCGTTCCCGTGGTCAGAGTCTATGCCTGAGCACGGATGAATCGTCATTTTCAGCTTTTACACTCGCCCCGCTGCCTGCGGGCAGTGTCTTCGACTTATCTATAGGGGACTTGAATGTCCGTACGACGCACACGCAAAGACGATGGTAGCCAATGGACCGTGGCCGACAGCCGCAGTGTTTATGGTATCCGCCATTGGGGCGCTGGCTATTTCGCCATCAATGAAGCCGGGCGCGTCGAAGTACGCCCCAACGGCCCTCAAAGCGCTCCGATCGACCTGTTCGAACAGGTCGACGAACTGCGCCAGAGCGGCTTGTCGCTGCCCTTGCTGGTACGCTTCCCTGACATTTTGCAGGACCGTGTGCGCCAGCTGACCGGTGCCTTCGACGCCAACATCGCGCGCCTGGAATACCAGAGCCAGTACACCGCGCTGTACCCGATCAAGGTCAACCAGCAGGAAGCGGTGGTGGAAAACATCATCGCCACGCAAAACGTTTCCATCGGCCTGGAAGCCGGCTCCAAACCCGAGTTGCTGGCAGTGCTGGCGCTGGCGCCGAAGGGCGGCACCATCGTCTGCAACGGCTACAAGGACCGTGAGTTCATTCGCCTGGCGCTGATGGGTCAGAAGCTTGGCCACAATGTGTTCATCGTCATCGAGAAAGAGTCGGAAGTGGCCCTGGTGATCGAAGAGGCCGCCGAGCTCAAGGTGAAACCACAGGTTGGCCTGCGCGTTCGCCTGTCGTCGTTGGCCTCGAGCAAGTGGGCCGACACCGGTGGCGAGAAGTCCAAGTTCGGTTTGTCCGCCGCCCAGTTGCTTTCGGTGGTGCAGCGCTTCCGCGATGCGGGCCTGGATCAGGGCATCCGCCTGCTGCACTTCCACATGGGTTCGCAGATTGCCAACCTGGCTGACTACCAGCACGGTTTCAAGGAAGCCATCCGTTATTACGGCGAACTGCGTGCGCTGGGCCTGCCGGTCGACCACATCGACGTGGGTGGCGGCCTGGGTGTGGACTACGACGGCACCCACTCGCGCAATGCCAGCTCGATCAACTACGACATGGACGACTACGCCGGCGTGGTGGTGGGCATGCTCAAGGAGTTCTGCGACGCGCAGGGCTTGCCGCACCCGCACATCTTCTCCGAGAGTGGCCGTTCGCTGACCGCGCACCACGCCATGCTGGTGATCCAGGTGACCGACGTCGAGAAACACAACGACGACGTACCGACCATCGAGAACAAGGAAGCCCTGCCCGAGACCGTGCAGTGGCTGGTCGACCTGCTTGGCCCGACCGACATCGAGATGGTCACCGAGACCTACTGGCGCGCCACCCACTACATGGGTGATGTGGCCGCGCAGTACGCCGATGGCAAGCTGAGCCTGGGCGAGAAGGCCCTGGCCGAGCAGTGCTATTTCGCCGTGTGCCGCCGCCTGCACAACTCGCTGAAAGCCCGCCAGCGCTCGCACCGCCAGGTGCTGGACGAGCTGAACGACAAGCTGGCCGACAAGTACATCTGCAACTTCTCGGTGTTCCAGAGCCTGCCAGACACCTGGGCCATCGGCCAGGTCCTGCCGATCATCCCGCTGCACCGCTTGGACGAAGAGCCGATGCGGCGTGCGGTATTGCAGGACCTGACTTGCGATTCCGACGGCAAGATCAACCAGTACGTTGACGAGCAGAGCATCGAAACCAGCATGCCGGTGCATGCGGTGAAGGAGGGTGAGGATTACCTGCTGGGCGTGTTCCTGGTGGGTGCCTACCAGGAAATCCTGGGTGACATGCACAACCTGTTCGGTGACACCGATTCGGTGAACATCTACCAGAATGCCGACGGCAGTGTGTACCACGCCGGTATCGAAACCCACGACACCATCGAAGACATGCTGCGCTACGTGCACCTGTCGCCGGAAGAGTTGATGACGCATTACCGCGACAAGGTTGCCAGCGCCAAGATCACTGCGCGTGAGCGGACCCAGTATCTGGATGCCTTGCGCCTGGGCTTGACCCGGTCTTCGTACCTGTCCTCCTGAAATGCAAAGGGGCCGTTGCGCGGCCCCTTTGACTATCACTCTCGGTGAGACGTCGCGGTGAGTTCGATTGTAATAGGCAATACTGCGCCACCCTCTTCGAGAAGAGTGGTACTCGAATAGCTGTAGACCTGCTCCTCAGTCCGCGCCGTTATTTTCAGGCCCTCCACGTGCAGCACGGCGCCCGATTGTCGAGTGACCAGGAAAGGCGTCAGCCTTTCAAGGCCCTTCAAGACCAGATCATCGTGCTGTTGTTTTTCAGCCACAAAGTACAAGTAGATCAGCGGCACTGTCGCCCCACCAGCATCGCTGAGCACCTCATAAATGGCACTCTGCTTGCCAATTGGAGTTTCAGAAACAATCTTGGTCAACACAGGCCTTGCATCTCTGGAGAAGATCCATAGGGTTTGACCGAGGATAAGCAGAAGCAGGCAAGCAATCAGCCATCTAATACCCGTATGACTTGGCATATTCGATCCCTTTCTTGATCCATTCCTGATCCTCGGGGTCGTCGCCATAAGGGGAACTGCCCCACCATGATCCAAATGCTGAATTACTGGTCCCCGCGCGGCTCTGTGCCCATCCCGCCCCCCTCAACAGGAACTCCTCCGAAAGGCCAGCAGCAGTTCCAGTTGCGCCATAATTGAAATTACCTAACGCCTCATATTGCCTTCCCTGTTGCTTGTAATCCCACTCGCCTCGATTACGAACCTTCGAATAGAACCACGACACTAGAAAAGCACTGCCGCCATTTTTAAAGTAGTTACGCTCTTTGCTTGCAGCGTGCATGTTGCTAAGTACTGAGACACCTGATGGCGCGGGTGGAGGGTACATGATGGCTCCTTGCTCATAGGCCGTTGGTGTGAGCCCCCTCCATGGGTTCTGCTTTTATCGGCCAGAGGCTTGGAAGCAGTCAATCGAGCATATTTTTCATATTGTGTTTCCGGGCCCTGTGACCCACTTGCCCTCCAGTTTCAGTTTCCATCCAACCCACCCCAACGTCACCGCCCGCAACCCCATGAACCCAAGAAACGCCACCCACAACCCATGGTTGCCCAACCCGCTCATGGCCACTGCCACCGGCAGCGCAATCAACACCGAAACCAGCATTGCATTACGCATTTCCCGCGCCCGGGTCGCGCCGATGAACAAGCCATCCAGCAAGTAACTCCACACCGCGATCAGCGGCAGCAACGCCAGGTAGGGCAAATACGGATAAGCCGCCGCCCGCACACTTTCGATGTCGGTCTGCAAGTCGATGAACAGGTGCCCACCCAGCAGGAACAGCCCGGCAAAGCCCAGGCTGGTGATCAGTGACCAACCACAAGCGACCACCAGCGAGCGGCGCAAGGTGTCGCGGTCACGGGCACCAATGGCATGGCCGCACAAGGCCTCCACCGCATGGGCCAGCCCATCCAGCGCATAGGCCGTCAGCAGCAGGCCATTGAGCAACAGGGCGTTGGCCGCCACGGTCGCTTCGCCCAGGCGTGCGCCCTGCACGGTAATCAGCAGGAACACCAGTTGCAGCGCCAGGCTACGCAGGAAGATGTCGCGGTTCACCGCCAGCAGTGGCCTCCAGGCCTGCCAGCGCTTGAGCGCTGCCCACACGATCTGCCCCGGGTAGGCCCGCAG
Source organism: Pseudomonas sp. CGJS7 (assembly GCF_036961695.1). Lineage (NCBI taxonomy): Bacteria > Pseudomonadati > Pseudomonadota > Gammaproteobacteria > Pseudomonadales > Pseudomonadaceae > Pseudomonas > Pseudomonas sp. CGJS7. Next base: position 48,173 of record NZ_JBAMDI010000040.1, read on the forward strand.
AGCCGGGCGGGTCAGGGCCAGGCCGAGCAGGGCGGCAGTCCATTCGGCAATCACCGATGCCCGCGCCGAGCCCAGTACACCCCAGTCCAGGCCCAGCACGAACCACAGGTTCAAGGCGATGTTCAGCAGGTTGGTGGTCAGCAGGATGGCCAGTGGAGCCCTGGCGTTCTGCGTACCGAGGAACCAGCCGACCAGCGCGTAACTGGCCAGCGCCGCAGGCAGGCCAAGCAGGCGGGTATGGAAGAAGTCTTCGGTGGATTGCTGCAGGGCTGCGCTGGGTTGCATCGCATGGAGTGCCAGCTGGCTGAAGGGCAGGGCCAGCAGGCCGATCAACAGGGCGAAGCCGACCGCCAGCAGCAGCCCTTGCACCAGGACCTGGCGTAGCGCTGCACCGTCGCCACGGCCGGCGGCCTGAGCAGCGAAGCCGGTGGAGCCCATGCGCAGGAAGCCCATCAGGCCGACTATGAAGGTGAACAAGGTGGCGCCCACAGCTACCGCGCCCAGTTGGTGAGCGTGCGGGAGATGACCGATGACCGTGCTGTCGACCAGCGCCACCAGCGGTACCGAGATGTTGGACAGGATCATCGGCGCGGCCAACGCCCAGACCTTGCGGTGGGTGGGGCGGTGGCGCCAGTCGGCAGCGAGTTGGGGCATGTGCATTCCATGAGATTTTGGGGCCGCTGTGTGCCCCTTCGCGGGCTTCCGCCCCCACAGGAAAGTGTTGCTCTTGTGGCCGGCGCCAAACCCGTGGGAGCGGGCGAGCCCGCGAAGGGGCGCAACGCGGCCCCCTTTTAACGAATGGCCACAGTGTACCGACCAGGCAACCATTTAGCGCGACCATGGTCTGACCTGGCGCGCAACGCCGGGTGCTGCACCTGACGTTGCGCTATAGTTGCTGCCCTCACGTACACGCTGCCCAAGAGTTCCTATCTCATGTTCAACAAAGGATTGTTGCTGGCCTGCGCGCTGGCGTTGCTCAGTGCCTGTGACTCTTCCACGCCGGGTAAACCAGCACCGGTCGAGAAGTCTGTGGCACCCGCGCCCGCCGAAGCCTCCGCCCCCAAGCGTGAGGACCCGACCGTGCTCGCCAAGCGCTACGAGGGCCGCGAACTCACGGTGCTGGACGTATCGGAAGTGCAGCTCGATGGCGCGGCAACGCTGTCGATCAGCTTCTCCGTACCGCTGGATGCCAAGCAGGACTTCACCACCAAGGTGCACCTGGTAGACACCGTCAAAGGCAAGCTCGACGGTGCCTGGGAACTCTCCGACAACCAGATGGAGCTGCGTTTGCGCCACCTGGAGCCGCAGCGCAAGCTGGTGCTGACCGTCGACAAGGGCCTGCTGGCAGTCAACGGCAAGCAGCTGGACAGCGAGTCGATCACCCGCCTGGAAACCCGCGACATGCAGCCGACCATCGGCTTTGCCAGCCGCGGCTCATTGCTGCCTACGCGCCTGGCCGAAGGCCTGCCGGTGATTGCCCTGAACGTCGACAAAGTGGATGTCGAGTTCTTCCGCGTCAAGCCAGACATGCTCTCGACCTTCCTGGCCAACTGGGGACGCAACAGCAGCCTGTACTACTACCAGTCCAAGGAAACCCTGGACATGGCCGAGCTGGTCTACAGCGGCCGCTTCGATCTAAACCCGGCGCGCAACACGCGCGAGACCGTGTTGCTGCCGATTGCCGGCATCAAGCCGTTGCAGGCGCCAGGCGTGTACCTGGCAGTGATGCGCGCCTCGGGTACCTACGATTATTCTCAGCCGGCAACCCTGTTCACCCTCAGCGACATCGGCGTGTCGGCCCACCGCTACCGCGATCGCATCGACGTGTTTGCTCAAGCCCTGGAAGGCGGCAAGGCGCTGAGCGGCGTCAACCTGGAAATCCATGACGAAAAGGGCAAGCTGCTGGCCCAGGCCACCAGCGATGGCAAGGGGCATGCCCAGCTGCCGATCACGCCCAAGGCCGATACCCTGATTGCCACTCAGGGCGTGCATACCACGCTGCTGCGCCTGAACACCGCAGCCCTGGACCTGGCCGAATTCGACATCACCGGGCCTCAGGCCAACCCGCTGCAATTCTTCATCTTCGGCCCGCGTGACCTGTACCGCCCGGGTGAGACGGTGCTGCTCAACGGCCTGCTGCGCGACCAGGACGGCAAGCCGGTCAAAGCCCAGCCGGTGAGCGTGGAAGTGCGTCGCCCGGATGAACAGGTGAGCCGCAAGTTCGTCTGGGAAGCCGACAGCAATGGCTTGTACCAATACCAGTTGCAACTGGCCACCGAGGCGCCGACTGGCCGTTGGCAACTGCTGCTCGACCTGGGTGGCGGGCGCAAGCAGGTCTATGAATTCCTCGTCGAAGACTTCCTGCCCGAACGCCTGGCGCTGGAGCTCAAGGGCAGCAGCCAACCGCTTTCGCCGGATGAAGATGCGCGCATCCAGGTCAATGGCCGTTACCTCTATGGTGCGCCGGCCGCCGGCAACCGCCTGAGCGGTCAGGCCTATGTACGCCCGCTGCGCGAGGCCGTACCGGCGTTGCCTGGCTACCAGTTCGGCTCGGTCACCGAAACCGATCTGAACCAGGACCTGGAACTGGACGAAGTCACCCTTGACCAGGCCGGCAAGGCGGTGGTCGATATCGAAAGCCGTTGGGCCGAGGCCCGCTCTCCGCTGCAACTGACCGTGCAGGCCAGCCTGCAGGAGTCGGGTGGTCGGCCGATCACCCGGCGCCTGGAGCAGCCTATCTGGCCGGCTGAGCGCCTGCCGGGCCTGCGAGGCCTGTTCGAAGGTGAGGAGACCGATAGCGACGGGCCCGTGGAATTCGAGTTCCTGGTGGCCGACCGCGACGGTAACAAACTGGCGGCCGACGCGCTCAAGGTGCGCCTTGTTCGCGAACGCCGGGATTATTACTGGAATTACTCGCAAAACGACGGCTGGAGCTACGCCTACAACGAGAAGTTCCTGACCCAGAACGAAGAGACGATCAGCGTCAAGGCAGGTTCCACCGCCAAGCTCAGCTTCCAGGTTGAATGGGGCCCGTACCGCGTCGAGGTCGAAGACCCGCAGACCGGTCTGGTATCCAGTGAGCGCTTCTGGGCCGGCTATCGTGCCCAGGACAACGCTGAGGGCGGCGCGGTACGGCCGGACCAGGTCAAGCTGGCGCTGGACAAACCCTCCTACGCCGATGGCGCTACCGCCAAGGTCACCGTCACTCCGCCCGCTGCGGGCAGCGGTTACCTGATGATCGAGTCCAGCGATGGCCCGCTGTGGTGGCAGGAGATCGATGTGCCCGCCGAGGGCAAGACCTTTGACGTGCAACTGGACAAGGCCTGGGCCCGTCACGACCTGTACATCAGCGCGTTGGTTATCCGCCCTGGTGAGCGCAAGGCCAATGCCACGCCCAAGCGCGCCGTGGGCGTGCTGCACCTGCCGCTGGACCGCGCCGAGCGCAAGCTTGCGCTGAGCCTGCAGGCGCCGGAGAAAATGCGCCCGAAACAGCCGTTGACAGTGAAGGTAAAGGCCGCCAACGCCGATGGCAGTGTGCCCAAGCAGGTGCATGTGTTGTTGTCGGCGGTGGACGTGGGCATCCTCAACATCACCGATTTCAAAACCCCCGACCCGTTCGCCAGCCTGTTCGGGCGCAAGGCCTATGGTGCCGATCAACTGGACATCTACGGCCAGTTGATAGAGGCCGGCCAAGGTCGCCTGGCCAGCCTGGCGTTCGGTGGTGACGCAGCGATGGCCAAGGGGGGCAAGCGCCCCAACACTACGGTAACCATCGTCGCCCAGCAGAGCCTGCCGGTGACACTGGACGACAAGGGTGAGGGCCAGGCCACGGTCGACATCCCCGACTTCAACGGTGAACTGCGGTTGATGGCCCAGGCCTGGACCGAAGAGCACTTCGGCATGGCCGAAGGCAAGACCGTGGTCGCCGCGCCGTTGATTGCCGAGCTTTCGGCCCCGCGCTTCCTGGCCGGTGGCGACCGTACCAGCCTGGCACTGGACCTGGCCAACCTGTCCGGCCGCGCCCAGCAACTGAGCGTCGAAATCACCACGGATGGGCAACTGAGCCTGGCGGCCAACGCCGTGCAGAGCATTAACCTGGCCGAAGGGCAGCGCTCGACGCTGATGATTCCGGTGCAGGCCCAGGGAGGGCTGGGGCAGGGCAAGGTGCATGTCCGGGTGACGGGCCTGCAACTGCCGAACGAGCCGGACAATGCGTTCGAACGTGAGTGGACGCTGGGCGTGCGCCCGGCCTACCCGGCAATGCTCAAGCACTACCGTGTGGCCTTGAAGGACCAGCCGTGGACTCTGCCCGAAGCAGACCTGGCCGCCTTCGAGCCCGCTGGCCTGGAAGCCAGCCTGGCCTTGTCGAGCCGGCCGCCGCTGAACCTTGCCGAGCAGATTCGCGCGCTGCAAGCCTACCCCTACGGCTGCCTCGAACAGACCACCAGCGGCCTGTACCCTTCGCTGTACGCCGATGCCGACAGCCTCAAGCGCCTTGGCATCAAGGGCGAGCCGGCGGATGTGCGCAAACGCAAGATCGAAATGGGCATCGAGCACCTGCTGGGGATGCAGCGCTACAACGGCAGCTTTGGCCTGTGGAGTTCGGACAGCGAGGAAGAGTACTGGTTGACCGCCTATGTGACCGACTTCCTGCTGCGTGCCCGTGACCAGGGTTACGGCGTGCCCGCCGAGGCACTGAAGAAGGCCAGTGAGCGCCTGCTGCGTTACCTGCAGGAGCGCAACCTGATCGAAGTCGACTACAGCGAAAATGCCGACCATACGCGCTTTGCCGTGCAGGCCTATGCGGCGCTGGTGCTGTCGCGCAGCCAGCAGGCGCCGTTGGGTGCCCTGCGCGGGCTGTTCGAACGTCGCGCCGATGCCCGCTCCGGTCTGCCGCTGGTACAACTGGCAGTGGCGCTGGACAAAATGGGCGACAAACCGCGTGCCGAGCAAGCCTTGCAGGCGGGCCTGGGCATCAGCCGTGGCAAAGGCTGGCTGGCCGATTATGGCAGCGCCCTGCGTGACCAGGCGCTGATCCTGGCGCTGCTGCAGGAAAGCAACCTGGCCAGCAGCCAGGTCGATCAGCGCCTGTTCGCCTTGTCGGATGAACTGGCGGCCAACCGTTGGCTGTCGACCCAAGAGCGCAATGCACTGTTCCTCGCTGGCCGTGGCCTGCTGGGCAAGCCGGAAGGCCAGTGGCAGGCACGCCTGGACAGCGCGGGGGAAGTGCGCGAGTTGAACAATGCCGAGGCCGGTATGAAGCTTGAGGGCCCGTTGCTGGCTTCACCGCTGAGCGTGCAGAACCAAGGCAGTGAGACGCTCTATCAGCAGCTGACCTTGTCCGGCTACCCGCGCCAGGCACCTGCGGCAGGCGGCAATGGCATGCAGATTCACAGAGAGTACCTGGGTATGAATGGCCAGCCGCTGGACCTGCACAACCTGCGCAGTGGCGACCTTGTGCTCGTGCACCTGGCGCTCAAGGCTGAGGACCGCGTGCCGGATGCGTTGGTGGTGGACCTGCTGCCGGCAGGCCTGGAGCTGGAAAACCAGAACCTGGCTCAAAGCGCCGCCAGCCTGGACAACGCCAGCAGTGCAGTGAAGGCGTGGCGCGAGTCGATGCAGAACGCCAGCGTGGTGCATCAGGAGTACCGTGATGACCGTTATGTTGCCGCGCTCAAGCTTGAGGGCTATGGCACCACCCACCTGCTGTACCTGGCGCGAGCAGTGACCCCGGGCACTTACCGCGTGCCGCCGCCGCAGGTCGAATCGATGTACCGGCCGAACCTGCAGGCCGTGGGCGATGGGCAAGGGGAGATGACGGTGAAAGCCCGCTAGAGACCCCTCTACGCGGACAGCGTGGGAGCGGCCTTGCGTCGCGATAGGGCCGCAAAGCGGCCCCGACAATTCAAGCGGCGAAGCTGAAATCCTGGGGCTGCTGTGCAGCCCTGTCGCGACGCAAGGCCGCTCCCACAAAGACCGCGCAGATCAGTGGATCACCCAGCTCATCACCCACAGCCCCAGCACCAGCCAGATGATTCCGAGGATGATCGAGGCGCGCATGAATGCGCGGATTGCCGAGTACAGCAGCATCAGGCCGATGATCAGGGCCAGGATGCTCAGCAGCGAAGTGTCCATGCCCAAGGTGCGCGACAGGCCATCGATGAAGTTGCCACCGGCATTGGCCAGCAGGTTGAACAACCCGCTCAATGCGTCGACGATGAAGCGGATCAACGACCCCAGTGCCTGGCCCAGCCACTCGAAAAAACCTTCTACATGCATAGTTGCTTCCTGATGAAAAAATCGGCGAGGTTGTCGTCCCAAAGCCTTTGGCCATTACCTGGCCAGGTCGGTTCCCGATGCCAAGCTTAGCGCGACCACGGTGCCGTGCGGGCAGGTTGTTGCGTGCCGCGCTGATCAGTCTGCTGGTGCTCGGCAGCCTGTTCTGGCTGGCAGATCGTATCTGGCCGCTGCCGCTGCCGGGTGATGACCTGGCCCGGGTAGTGCTGGCCGAAGACGGCACGCCCTTGTGGCGCTTTGCCGATGCTGATGGCGTGTGGCGCTACCCCGTAAGCCCTGAAGAGGTTTCGCCGCTTTACCTGCAGGCTTTGCTGACTTACGAGGACCGTTGGTTCTACAACCACCCAGGGGTCAACCCGCTGGCATTGGCCCGCGCGGCCTGGCTGAACCTGCGCGGGGGGCGTGTCGTGTCGGGCGGCAGCACATTGTCGATGCAGGTGGCACGCCTGCTCGACCCGCACGACCGTACCCTGGTCGGCAAACTGCGCCAGCTATGGCGCACCTTGCAGCTGGAATGGCACTTGTCCAAGCGCGACATCCTGCAGATCTACCTGAACCGCGCACCTTTCGGCGGCACGCTTCAGGGCGTGGCGGCAGCCAGCTGGGCGTACCTGGGCAAGTCGCCCCTGCACCTGACACCTGCCGAAGCGGCACTGCTGGCCGTGCTGCCCCAGGCACCCAGCCGGCTGCGCCCGGACCGCCACCCCGAGCGTGCCCAGCGTGCCCGGGACAAGGTGCTGCAGCGCCTGGCTGAATACCAGGTGTGGCCGGCCCAGCAAATTCGCGAGGCGGCCGAGGAGCCGCTGGTGTTGGCGCCACGCCAGGAGCCGGCCCTGGCGCCATTGCTGGCCCGGCGCCTGAACAGCGCTGACAGCCCGCCGCTGATCCGCACCACGCTTGACGCTGCGCTTCAGCGGCGCCTCGAAGACTTGCTGCTGGGCTGGCGCGCACGGCTGCCGGAGCGTACCTCGGCCGCCATTCTGGTGGTCGAAGCGCAGAGCATGGCGGTGCGCGCGTACCTGGGCTCGATAGATTTGTCTGATGAGCGCCGCTTTGGCCATGTCGACATGGTGCGTTCGCTACGTTCGCCCGGCTCTACCCTCAAGCCGTTTCTTTACGGCATGGCGCTGGACGATGGCCTGATCCATTCCGAATCGCTGTTGCAGGATGTTCCACGACGCTATGGCGACTATCGCCCTGGCAACTTCTCCATGGGGTTCAGCGGGCCGGTGTCGGCCAGCTCGGCGCTGGCCCTGTCGCTCAACCTGCCCGCCGTGCAATTGCTGGAGGCCTACGGCCCGAAACGCTTTGCCGCGCAACTGCGCATGGCGGGCATGCCGTTGATACTGCCCCCCCTTGCCGAGCCCAACCTGTCGTTGATCCTGGGCGGTGCCGGCAGCCGGCTGGAGGACCTGGTCGGGGGCTACGCGGCGCTGGCGCGGGGTGGCAACAGTGCGCAGGTGCGTTTGCAGCCACAGGCCCCTCTGGTGGAGCACCGGTTGCTGTCACCGGGGGCGGCGTGGATCATCCGGCGTATCCTCAGCGGCCAGGCGCGCCCGGACCGCGACCCGCACGCCGAACTGGTGCAGCGCCCGCTACTGGCCTGGAAAACCGGCACCAGCTACGGCTTTCGCGATGCCTGGTCGATTGGCGTGGGGCCGCGCTACCTGATCGGCGTATGGATTGGCCGCCCCGACGGTACACCGGTGCCTGGGCAGTTCGGCCTGGCGTCGGCGGCGCCGCTGATGTTGCAGGTGCACGATCTGTTGAGCAATCGCGACAGCCAACGCGGCATCAGCGTCCCGGTAGCGCCGGTACCTGCGAATATCGGCGTTGCGGCGATCTGTTGGCCGCTGGGCCAGCCGATGAGCAAGCAGGACACCAACTGTCGGCGTCAGCGCTTTGCATGGACCCTGGACGGCACCACGCCACCAACCTTGCAGGCAGCCGACCAGCCGCTGGGCCTGGGCTTGCGCGAAAAAGTGTGGGTCAACGAGCAGGGCTTGCGGGTCGATGGTAGCTGCCCGGGCGCCAAGGCTCGTGACATCGCCCTGTGGCCGGCGCCGCTGGAGCCTTGGCTACCCCGTGTCGAGCGGCGCATGGCGCGTTTGCCGGTCATCGACCCGGCCTGCCCGCCGCAGGCGCCGGCCAGCGCACCACCGCTGTCGATCGTCGGCGTGCGCCCAGGCGACAATCTGCGCCGCCCGGCCACCAGCACTGAGCCGTTGCAATTGCAGGTATCTGCCTTGGGTGGTGGTGGACGGCGCTGGTGGTTCCTCAACGGCCAGCCGTTGGGTGAAACCCAGGGGCAGGACAGCTTGTTGCTGCGTTTGCCACAGGTCGGGCAGGCCGAACTCAGCGCGCTGGACGAAAGCGGTCAGACGGCGCGGGTGGCGTTCCAGGTCAGTGAGTAGGTGTTCGACGACAGCCGGGCCAGCACCTACGCTTGCAAGTGACGGGTGTGACCGGCTGGTGCCCCGCAACCCATGGGAACATGGAGTGCCCTATGCGTCCTCTGGTCGTGCCCCTGATGTTGCTGCTTTGGGCACTTGCTGCCCACGCCGACCCGTTGCCGGGGTTTCTCGACAGCCATGAGTACGAGCGGCGTCTGCCCAGCGCCAACCTGCCGATGACGGACTATTCCCCTCTGATCCCCCATATACGGTTGGCAGGGGCGGCTATCGACAACCCCGACTGGGCCCCGGCCAACACCCGGCTGGTGCTGCAAAAAGTGCGCTTCGAGGGCGGCACGGTGTTCCCCTTGGGCGACCTGCGTGAACACTATCAGCCGCTGATCGGGCGCGAAACCACGTTGGGTGAATTGCAGCAATACACCCAGCGCCTGACCCAACGCTACCGGCAGGAGGGCTACTTGCTGTCGTATGCCTACCTGCCTCCTCAGGATGTGGCCGATGGCAGGGTCAACGTGGTGCTGGTCGAAGGTTACGTACGTGATTACCGCTTGGACGGCGATATTGGGCCGGCCAGTGAGTATTTGCAGCAGTTGCTGGCGCGCATTGAGGCCGAGCGCCCACTGACCCGCGAAACGCTGGAGCGCTATCTGGGCCTGGCTACGCGCATGCCAGGGGTCGTGGTAGAGGCCGAACTGGCAATGGCACGGGCTGCCGATGGTGTCGCCCAGTTGACCGTGCATGCGCGACGCACGCCGCTCAGCGCCGCTGTGACCGTGGCCGACTCCAGCCGTGATGCTGCACAGGCCCTGATCACCGTAGCCAGCAATGCCCAGACCCGCCATGGCGAACGTGTCACGGCCAGCTGGCTGCTGCCCCCTGGCAATGACCGGGTCTATTACCAGCGCCTCGATTACAGCCAGTACCTGGACGCCGCCGGTAGCCAACTGCTGCTGTCGGCGTCGCGCTACCGCAGCGAGCCCGGCACGCGCATACGTTTGGACGATGGCCGCGATATCACCCGCGAGCACGACAGTGAGCGCTATGCGATCGGCCTGCGTCAGCCGGTGGTTGTCAGGCCGAATGAGTGGCTGGCGGTGCAGGGCCACCTGTACTCGGTCAGTGAGCATGATGAAGACCGGATGGCCGAGCAGCCAACGTCTCGCAAATACGACACCTATGTGCGGGCGCTGTCATTCGAAGGTGATTGGCGCAAGGTGGAGCAGGGGCGTTTGCGTATCGTCAGTGCCGGGGTCCATCAGGGGCTGGACTACCTGGGGGCACGCAGCGATGCTGACTACGATCTCGACTTCCTGCGCTTGCGGCTTTCCGGTTTGCAGAGCGACACCCTGTTGGATAACTGGCAGGGGGTGGTGTCCGGGGCGTTGTACTGGAGTGATGATCGCTTGCCCGACAGCGAGCGTGCGGGGTTTGGCGGGCAGAGTTTCGGGCGCGGTTACCCGCGTGATCAGGCGGACGGTGACAAGGGCTGGGGTGTGGCTTACGAGCTCAACTACAGCATGCGCAGTAGCTGGCTTGCGCAGGTTCAGCCCTATGCGGTGGTGGATACCGCTCAGGCCTGGCATAACCGGGGACCGGTGGAGGACGCCCATCTGGCATCGGTGGCGCTGGGTGTGCGGTTAGGGGGTGGGCATGTGTTCAATGTGGCGCTGGAAGTGGCCAAGCCGTTGGCGGATGTTGCGCTGGATAGCCTGGACCGTGGGCCGCGGCTATCGTTGAACCTGGCGATCCAGCTGTAGCAGGCAACTATGGGCTTGCAGGAGCAGCCTTTGCAGCACGAAGCCGCTCCAGATGGTAAGCCGAGCCTTCACTCAATGGGTCGTGAACCGCTGGTGCACGGGTGACGAGCTGGGGGTCAGCGCCAGAGCCAGCTGGGTGCGGTTGTGCATATGCGTCAAACGCAATACCTGAGACACATACAGCTTCACGGTGTTTTCGGTAATGCCCAGTTCGCAGGCGATCTGGTAATTGGTCTTGCCCTTGCCTACCAGGCGCGCTACTTCCAGCTGGCGTGGTGACAGTTTCTCGAACGCTGCTGGCAGCTCGCTTTCGCTTTCTTCTACATCACTGGCACGCCGGTGGGTGCCTTGGCCACGGGCTTTTTCCAGGTCCTGATACAGTTCGTCCACCGACTCGGCCAGTTCCTGCAGGCGCTGGTTCAGCCCACCCAGGTCACGGAGGTTGCGCTGGCGCTCCAGCAAAGCCGCTTCTTGCCGACGGACGCCTGCCAGCAGTTCATCAAGGTCCATCGGCTTCTGGTAGTAATCGGCAAACCCTTCGCGTATCGCCCGGATCAAGTCCTGTTTCTCGGCACGCCCTGTCAACATGATGGCTTCGAACGTGCGCTGGCTGCCGTTGATTTCCTTCAAGGCGCGCACCAGCTCGATGCCATCCCGATCGGGCATATGCAGGTCACAGATGAGCAAGCCGATGGTCGGGTCTGCCACATAGTGCTCGATGGCTTCGTCGGTTGAGAGGGCTGTAACGCAGGCATAGCCCTTGGTTTGAAGGAATTCACTCAGCTGTTCGACAATGACCGGTTGGTCATCAACCACCAACACCTTTACTTCACTCACTGATCTGGACACGATCAACTCCCTGTTCTTATACAGCCCTGCTCCCGTGCCAGACGCTCTGGCAGCTTAAAAGTAGTCGCACTCAGCGAATATGTACAAGGTCTGTACAAGTCATCGGACCACTGGAAGGGTTATTGGATCCATACGGCCGTTAGAAGAAAACCTGATAACACATAGGGGACGAATGCCTGCTTGTCGCCCATTTCTTCGGTCAGGGCCTGCAAACGCTTCTTTACCTTGGGGTTGAGCAGAGTCCACAGGCGGCGGCGGGTCAGTAGCCAGACCAGTACAGTGACACCCGCGCCAATGAAGGTGCCGAGCACATATTGCGGGCTGGTGGCCAGGGCCAGGGCGCCCATCAGCTTGACGTCGTCGGCGCCGAAGCGGCCGAGCATGTAGCCTGGCAGGGTCAGCAGCATGACGATGGCCAGCGCCCAACCGGCCTCGCTGGCTTCGGCGCCTATCCAGCTGTGACCGGTGCTGAACAGCCAGGCCAGGGCGCAGCCAGCCGCCCCCAGGGTCAGCACGTTGGATATCTGGCGTTGACGCACATCCTGTTCGGAGCACAAGGCAAGCCACAGCAGGAGAACAATGCTTTGCATTGGCAGGTCGCCTTTCCCAAATGTTGAACACTTCTACCCGGTCAGTCAGGTTTCCTTAAAAGAAGATAGACGGGAACGTGCGGGGGAGTGCGGTTGGCATCGGAAAAAAGGCGTGCGTGGAATGGATTTTGTCGTAGTTGACACAGGCCAGGTCGGTGACGCAGTCGTACTCGGAATCGCCATCTATGTAGGCGTGCGTTCACCCGCGAACATCCGCAAAGCCGGTGCCATGCACCGGGTCAATTGCTTCGCGGGTAAACCCGCTCCCGCAGGGCCACGGTGCATGCAAAGCCGCGGTCCAACGCTATTTTTTGCTGCCCGGTGGGTAGTTGCCCAGCACCTTGGCCACGGTGTTGCGGATTGCGCTGTTACGTTCTTCCGGGCTTGGCGGGTAGTTGTTCATGATCTGCTCGGCACTGCCGCGCCATACCAGCTTGCCGTCACGCCCATCGAACATGTCGACCTGGATGGTGGCGACCTTGTAGTCGACACTGCGGGTTTCGTTGTACATCGGGCCACCCCAGTAGCCGCCCCAGTAGCCACCCCAGCCACCGCCGTAGTTGGTGGTGATCTGTTGTTGGCGCTGCTCCACGATCAGGTATGTGCGTACTGCCAGGTCGGGCCGCGCTCCGCCTTGCACCGGACGCAGGCCGCGCTGGTCGAGTTGGTCTGCCACCGCCTGGCGAATGCGCTGCTCGGTGAGGTCGCTCTTGATCCGCGGGTCATCCGGGCGGTATTGCAGGCCCGGCTCCTGCCATGCCCAGCTACGGTAGGCGGCAAAATCGCGGCTGGCATCGAAATCCTGCTGGACGTTATTGCTCGAGCAGGCAGCGAGCACTAACGCGAATGACAGTAGAACGAGACGGCGCAACATGATGGTTCTCCGTTAGCTATTAACTGGGAGGATAGCCGCTGAGTGCCTTGTGCACAGAATCGCGCAAGGCACTTTCGCGTTCGCGGGGCGAGTCCTTGTTGCTGCTGCTTTCGGCGCTGGCGCTCCAGACCGGCTGGCCGCTGCGGGCGTCGTACAGGTCGATGCGCACCACCAGGACTTCGACCTCGTAGGTACGCACGATGGGTACGCTGGCATAGCCTCCATAACCGTGGCGGTAGCCGCCATAGCCGACCCCCCCATAGGGATACGGCCCGTAGTAGGGGTCGTATGTGTCGTAGTCACGCACTTGGCGCAAGCGTTTTTCCAGGCGCATATCGGCGCTCACCAGCAAGTCGCCAGGGCCTGTGCGAGAGGGGCGCAGGCCATGCTGGTCGAGCGCACCGCTGACGGCATCGGCCAGTTGCGCCGGGTCGGCATCGACAGCGCCGCTGGGCAACTGGCCGTTGCGCCAGCTCCAGCTGCGGTAGTGCCCATAATCACGAGCGGGCGCAGGGTATGCACTGGCGTCGAAGGTGGTGGCCGCCTGGGCAGGGGCTGGTGGTAACGGGCGGCTGCTGGCCACATAAGGGTTGCTGCCCTGGCAGCCAGCCAGGGCAATGGGCAGCAGGGCCAGGCACAACAGACGGTACGGCATGTGTTCCTCCTGGCGCGGCGGATTAGCGGGGGCGGCAAACCCAGTGCAGGTAGCGGCCAAGCCCGGCGAAGGTGGGGTGGCGACGGTGGGCCAGTTCCATTTCCAACAGGTCGAGCAGCTCGGCCTTGCCCTGGAATTCCTTGGGCATATAGTCGTGAAACACCCGCACGCCGCTTTCGCTTTCAACCTGCCACATAGGCTCAAGTTGCGCCTTGAGTTCGCGTGGATCAAGCGGTTTCTGTGGGGTCAGGCTCTGCTTTTCACCTTCCAGCCGGTTGCTGCGCAACTTGCGGAAATGGCCCTTGAGCAGGTTGCGATAGACCAGGGCGTCGCGGTTGTAGAAGGCCAGCGATAACCAGCCGTCGGGGGCCGTGAGCTGGTGCAGCACCGGCAGGATGCTCTCGGGTTCGGCCAGCCATTCGAGCACGGCGTGGCAGAGCACCAGGTCGTAGCGCTCGGTCAGTTGGCCGAGCAGGTCTTGCCAGGGCGCCTGGATGAAGGTCGCGGTCTGGCCGGCTTCGGCAAAGCGTGCCTTGGCGCCGTCGAGCATGGGCGCCGCAGGTTCGGCCAGGGTCAGCTGGTGGCCGCGCTCGGCCAGCCACAAGGCCATGTGGCCCAACCCGGCGCCGATGTCGAGGATGCGTAGCGGGCGGTCGGGTAGCGCTTCGGCCAGGTCGGCCTGCAGCACGGCCAGGCGGATCGCACCCTTGGCGCCGCCATAGATCTTTTCGGCAAAGCGGGTGGCCAGCTCATCGAAATGACGGTCGTTCATCGGGCGAAGCGCCTCTCGCTGTCGGCCAGCTTGGCACGCACCACCTGGTCCATGTCCAGACCCAGTTCGCTGCACAGCAGCAACAGGTAGAGCACCACGTCACCGATCTCCTGGCCGGCGTGGGCGAGTTTGTCGGCAGGCAGCTGGCGCGATTCGTCCTCGCTCAGCCACTGGAAGATTTCTACCAGTTCGGCCATTTCGACGCTGGCGGCCATGGCCAGGTTCTTCGGGCTGTGGAAGCCGCGCCAGTCGTTGGTATCGCGGATCTGATGCAGGCGTTGGGTGAGTTCTTGCAGGTTCATCGGGGGTCTCCTATTGCTGCATAGCTTCTGCCCAGGCCCGATGCAAAGCAAGCGTATACCGCCAGGACAGGCCCGGCCCTACAGGCACTCCCAACGGCCGACCATATGCAGCACGTCCCCGTGCCCGTCCAGGCGCAGTTGGCCCGAAGGGCCCGCTTCACTGGCACTGAGCACCACCTCTGAAGGCAACCTGACCGGCTTGCGGAAGTCCACCTCAAAGGCAAAGCCACTGTGCGGCAAGTGCCCGCGCAGCGCGGCCAAGGCCATTGCCTTGGTCCACATGCCATGGGCAATGGCCGTTGGAAAGCCGAACAACCGCGCACTGACAGCACTGAGGTGGATAGGGTTGTAATCCCCGCACACCTTGGCATATCGCCGGCCGATATCACTGTCGGCATACCAGCGGGTGGCCTCGGGCAATGAATCAGGCGCCGTGTCGGCGGGCTCACTTGCCTCGCCTTCCAGGGTCAAGCCACGCACCAACATGCGGCTGGTCTCGCGCCAGAGCAGGCCGATGCCATCTTCAGCCTCGGTGACCAGGTCGAAGGTGCCCCCTTTGGCATGGCGCTGCAGGTTGTGCGCGTACACCGCAAAGCGCAGCCCTTCGACAGCACCAAGCGGGCGCAGCACTTCGATGCGGTTGTGCAGGTGTACCAGACCCAGCAGCGGGAAGGGGAAATCATCGGCTGTCATCAGCTGCAATTGCAGGGCAAACGCCATCACATGAGGATAGGTCTCCGGCAGGCGGCCATCATCGGGAAAGTGGCAAAGCCTTCGATAGGCACCCAGATTGCCCGGTTGGACCCGCATGAAACAGCGCAGGCCATCGTCCGGCAGCCGGTCGCCGCTGATGGAGCGTTTGCTGGCTGCGCGCAGGTACAGGCTGGCGCGGGCGGCCGGGTTGTGCAGGTCGTGCCATTGTCGGCTCATGTTCAGGCCCCCATCAGTGCCTGGCCGCACACCCGCAGCACCTGGCCGTTGACCGACCCGGAGCCTGGCTGGCTGAGCCACGCAATGGCTTCGGCGACATCCTGCGGGCGCCCACCCTGGCCCAGCGAACTCAAGCGCCGGCCCGCCTCGCGCAGGCCCATGGGCATGGCTGCAGTCATGTGGGTTTCGATGAAGCCGGGGGCGATGGCGTTGATGCTGCCACCGCTCTCGGCGAGCCGTGGCGCCCAGGCCTGGGCCAGGCCGATCAGCCCGGCCTTGCTCGCGGCATAGTTGGCCTGCCCGCGGTTGCCGGCAATGCCGCTGACCGAGGCCAGCAGGGTGATGCGCGCGTTTTCCCCCAGCGCGCCGTTGTCATACAACGCCTGGGTGAGCACTTGCGGTGCCTTGAGGTTCACGGCCAGCACGGCGTCCCAGTATTCCGGCGTCATGTTGGCCAGCGTCTTGTCGCGGGTGATACCGGCGTTGTGCACCACGATATCGATGCCGTCGGGCAGGGCCGCGAGCAGTTGCGTTGCCGCATCGCTAGCGCATATATCCAGTGGCAGTGCCTTGCCGCCGAGGCGTGCAGCGAGGGCGTCGAGGTCCTGGCTGGCCTGCGGTACATCCAGCAGCAGTACATCGGCGCCGTCCCGTGCCAAGGTTTCCGCAATGGCGGCGCCGATACCGCGCGCAGCCCCCGTGACCAGCGCACGGCGGCCGCCGAGTGGGCGGGTCCAGTCCTCCACCTGGCCGGTGCAGGCTTGCAGGCGCAGTACCTGGCCAGAGATGAATGCACTCTTCGGCGAGAGGAAGAAGCGCAGGGCGCCTTCCAGCTGATCTTCGGCACCGGGGGCGACATACAGCAGCTGGGCAGTCGCGCCATTGCGCAGTTCCTTGGCCAGTGAGCGGCTGAAGCCCTCAAGGGCACGCTGTGCAACGCTGGCCAGTGGGTCGTCGAGGCCTTCCGGTGCACGGCCCAGCACCAGTACATGGGCGCATGGGGCCAGGCTGCGTAACAGCGGCTGGAAAAATTCACGCAACTGCTTCAGTGCATCGCTGTCGGACAAGTGACTGGCATCGAAGACCACGGCCTTGATTTTCGGCCCCAGGCCGGCCACCCAGGCTTCAGCCTGCAGGTTGTCGGCATTGAAGCTGTATACCTCGTCAGTGAGGCGCGGGGCGATGGCTTCGACCTGCGTCGCCAGTGGCCCGCCACCCAGTACCAGGGCACCTTCCACCGGCCGCAGGCGGCCAGCCTGCCAGCGCTCCAGTGGCGCCGGGCGTGGCAGGCCAAGGGCATCCACGAGGCGGCGGCCGAGATTGGAGTTGGCAAAACCGAGGTAGCGATCGCTCATGAGGGGTCTCCCGAAAGGCAAGCTTGAAAGTGTGGACCAACTTTGCGGCAGGGTCGTTCGAATGCGGTAAAAACACCTAGGCTGTACCGAACAAATTGTTTCAGGAGGAACACGCGCATGCGTTCAACTCGCCGGGTCGCGATCCTGGGCGGCAACCGGATCCCTTTCGCCCGCTCCAATGGCGCCTACGCTACAGCCAGCAACCAGGCGATGCTCACGGCCGCGCTTGAAGGCTTGATCGAACGCTATCGCCTGCACGGGCTGCGGTTGGGCGAGGTGGTGGCCGGTGCCGTGCTCAAGCACTCGCGCGACATGAACCTGACCCGCGAGTGCGTGTTGGGTTCGCGCCTGTCACCGCAGACCCCGGCCTATGACATCCAGCAGGCCTGTGGTACCGGGCTGGAGGCTGCGCTGCTGGTAGCCAACAAGATTGCCCTGGGGCAGATCGACTGCGGTATTGCAGGCGGTGTCGATAGCACCTCCGATGCGCCGATCGCCGTCAACGAAGGCTTGCGCCATATATTGCTGCAGGCCAACCGTGGCAAAAGCCTTGGCGAACGGTTAAAGCCCTTCCTCAAGCTGCGGCCTCATCACCTGAAACCCGAGCTGCCACGCAATAGCGAGCCGCGTACGGGGTTGTCGATGGGCGAGCATTGCGAGCGCATGGCCCACACCTGGCGCGTTGGCCGCGCCGAGCAGGACGAATTGGCGCTGCTTAGCCACCAGAAGCTGGCCGCTGCCTATGCCGAGGGTTGGCAGGACGACCTGTTGACGCCGTTTCTTTCGCTGGCACGGGACAACAACCTGCGCCCCGACCTGAGCCTTGAGCAGTTGGCCGGACTCAAACCAGCCTTTGACCGCAGCGGGCAGGGCACGTTGACGGCGGGTAATTCCACGCCGTTGACCGATGGTGCTTCGCTGGTGCTGTTGGGCAGCGAGGCGTGGGCGCAGCAGCAGGGGTTGCAGGTGCTTGCCTATCTGGTGGATGGCGAAACCGCCGCGGTGGATTTTGTCACGGGGCGCGAAGGGTTGTTGATGGCGCCGGTGTATGCCGTGCCGCGCTTGCTGGCACGCAATGGCCTGACGCTGCAGGACTTTGACTACTACGAAATCCACGAAGCCTTTGCGGCCCAGGTGCTGTGCACGCTCAAGGCCTGGGAAGATGCCGATTACTGCCGTGAGCGGTTGGGCCTGGAGGCGCCGCTTGGCGCGATCGACCGCAGCAAACTCAATGTCAGGGGCAGTTCGCTGGCGGCCGGGCACCCGTTTGCGGCAACCGGTGGGCGGATATTGGCCAACCTGGCCAAGCTGTTGGCGACGGCGGGTAAGGGGCGCGGGCTGATTTCGATCTGTGCGGCAGGCGGGCAGGGGGTGACCGTTATCGTCGAGCGTTGAAGCACCTCCAGGGTAACGGCAGAGGCGGCGAGTGCCTCGATCATGATCCAGCTGTTAGGCTTGTCTGGTCAGAACTAAAAGAAAATACCATGCCGATCATCGGACACCCCCGCGCTATCCCCGCGCTGGAACACCTGCCCAGACCGCTCTACGCCCGTGCCGAAAGCCTTGGCGCCGGTTCCTGGACGACTCGCCACCAGCACGACTGGGTACAGTTTTCCTACGCCATCAGCGGTGTACTTGGCGTGTACACACGCGACGGCAGTTACTTTGCCCCACCGCAGTGGGGGGTGTGGATCCCCGCCGATGCCGAGCATGAAGTGGTCACCTCGATGCAAGCCGAGATGCGCAGCCTGTATGTGCGCCGCGATGCCTGCCCATGGGCGCCGGAACAATGCCGAGTGCTGGAAGTCACGCCGCTGGCGCGCGAGCTGATCAAGCAGTTCTGCCTGTTCCCGGCAGATTACCCAGAGGACGACAGCGCCGAATCGCGTCTGGTGGCAGTGCTGCTCGATCAGTTGCGCACCTTGCCGGAAGTCGGTTTTTCGCTGCCGTTGCCCCGCCACCCTGGTTTGCTGGCGCTGTGCAATGGCTTGATCGCTGCACCAGACCAGCCGCAGACCTTGCAGCAGTGGGCGCGGGAGCTGGGGTGTTCGGAGAAGACGCTGATGCGGCTGTTTCAACGGGAGACCGGCTTGAGCTTTCGTAATTGGCGCCAGCGCATGCGGCTGTTGTCGTCGCTGGCGTTGCTGGAGGCGGGGGAGAATGTGACCGAGGCGGCGCTGGGGTGTGGGTATGACTCCACCTCGGCCTACATTGCGGCATTCAAGCAGCTGTTTGGCGCGACACCGGGGGAGTTGAAGCTTTAGTTCAGGGTTACTTGTGCCGGCCTCTTCGCGGTAAACCCGCGCCTACGGAGGGCGCGTTACCACCCGCGAAAAGGGCCGGCACAGGCCATGCATCATCAGGTGCGGAACCTGCGCACCAGCGTATCCAGCTCATTGGACAGCCCAGCCAGGCTCTCGGAGTCCTGGCGCGCCGCCTGGGCCAGCTCGGCCACCAACTGCGCATCCCCGTGAATCTGGCTGATGTGCCGGTTGATGTCCTCAGCCACCTGATGCTGCTCTTCGGCGGCCGTGGCGATCTGGGTGTTCATGTCGCGGATCACGTCCACCGACTCACGGATCTGCCCGAAGCTGTCGCGGGCCAGGCCAATGCGGCTGACCGACTGCTGCGACACTTCCAGGCTGGCGTGCATCTGCTCGGCCACTTCGGCGGTACGGCTGGCCAGGTTGCCCAGCAAACCGTCGATTTCGGCGGTGGAGTCGGCAGTACGCTTGGCCAGCGCCCGCACTTCGTCGGCCACCACGGCAAAGCCGCGGCCCTGTTCACCGGCACGGGCCGCTTCGATGGCGGCGTTCAGGGCCAGCAGGTTGGTCTGTTCGGCAATCGAACGGATGGTGCCGAGGATCGACTGAATGGCGTTGCTGTCACGCTCCAGCTGTTGGATCGACTGGGCCGATTGCTCGATTTCGTGGCTCAGGCGATCAACGCTGTGTACCGCCGCATCGATCTGCTGCTGCCCTTCGCGGGCCTGCTGCTGGCCGCTGTCGGCCGACTGCGCCGCCTGGCTGCAGGACCGTGCCACTTCATTGGCGGTGGCGACCATTTCGTGGAATGCGGTGGAAACCATGTCCACGGCTTCGCGCTGGCGGCCGGCCGCCTCGGCCATGTCGCTGGAGACGCGGGTCGAGCTGCTGGACGTGCTGAGGATCTTGCTGGCAGCAGTGCCGATGTGCTGGATCAGGCTGCGAATGGCACCGAGGAACTGGTTGAACCAGTTGGCCAGTTGCGCGGTTTCGTCGCGGCCGCGGATTTCCAGGTTGCGGGTCAGGTCACCCTCACCTTGGGCAATGTCTTCCAGGCCATTGGTGACGCTGTTGATCGGGCGCACGATCAGTTTGGCGAAGGCCGCACCGACCACCGCGAACAGCGCGGCCAACACCACAGCGATGACACCGATCAGCCAGGTGAGCCGGGTGGTGGTCTGCATCACTTCGCTTTGTTCGATCAGGCCGATGAAGGTCCAGCCCAGCTGCTGGTCGGGGTAGACGTTGGCCATGTAGTGCACGCCATTGAGTTCGACCTCGACCAGGCCTTTGCCGGCTTTGGCCAGCTTGGCATAACCGTCGCCAAAGCTTCCCAGCTGCTTGAAATTGTGGGTGGCGTCGCGCGGGTCGACCATCACGTTGCCGTTGCTTTCCACCAGCATCAGGTAGCCGCTTTCGCCCAGTTTGATCTGCTTGACGATCTCGGTCAGACCCTTGAGCGACACGTCGATGTTGACCACGCCGCCGGGGTTGCCCAGCTGGTTGGCCACGGTGCGCACGGTGCTGACCAGCACCGCATCGTCGGCGGCCCAGTAGTAGGCACCGGTACGCAGTGTCTTGCCAGGGTTGGCCATGGCAAGTTGGTACCAGGGGCGGGTGCGTGGGTCATAATTGACAAACTTCTGGCCGGCCGGCCAGCCGGTGTAGCCGCCGTCATTCACCCCGTAGGACAGGTAGGCGTAGGCGGGATGTGAGTTGGCCAGGCGAGTCATGAAGTCGAGAATTTTGCTGGCCTGCTCGCCCAGTTCGTAAGACGGGGTTGCGCTCATGTACTTGTTCAGCTCGCTGCCCGTGGCGGCAACCATTGGCTGGGAAGCCATGTACTCGACGTTCTGGTTGATCCCCTGGAAGAAGATGTTCATCGCATTGCTGACCTGGCGGATTTCCCGGCTGCTGCTGTCGAGGAATCCGTCGCGGGCTTCGCCGCGCAGGTTGATGACCACCAGGGTGGCCACCAGAACGATGGGCAAGCCGGCGATGACCGCGAATGCCCAGGTCAATTTCTGTTTGATGCTCATCGACGCTCCCGGAATTGTTATTTTCGACACACGAGGCAGGTAGCATCTACATCGGCAGCATCCGGGTTTTATGAAGCCAAAACGCCCGTATTTATTGGATAAAGTCGTGGTTGGTGACTAATCGGTCGTGTTTGGACATTTATGGCATGCCAAACGCTCGTGGCAGCTCAGTGACAGCAGCTGCCTGCAGCACCATTGGCCAGGTCTTTGAGGATCGGGCAGTCCGGGCGGTCGTCACCCTGACAGTGCGAAACCAGCTCGCCGAGGGTGTCGCGCAGGCTCACCAGCTCCTCGATACGCCGGTTCAGTTCATCGATGTGGTGCATGGCCAGCGCCTTCACATCGGCGCTGGCACGTTGGCGGTCCTGCCACAAGGTCAGCAACTTGCCGACCTCCTCGAGGGAAAAGCCCAGGTCGCGGGAGCGTTTGATGAAGGCCAGGTTGTGCAAGTCTTGCGCCTGGT
Source organism: Pseudomonas sp. CGJS7 (assembly GCF_036961695.1). Taxonomy (NCBI): domain Bacteria; kingdom Pseudomonadati; phylum Pseudomonadota; class Gammaproteobacteria; order Pseudomonadales; family Pseudomonadaceae; genus Pseudomonas; species Pseudomonas sp. CGJS7. The sequence goes on from NZ_JBAMDI010000040.1 coordinate 69,734, forward strand.
ACAGGCGGTAGCCGCTGTCGCTGCGAGTGGCGGGTTTGAGCAGGCCGATGGACTCGTAGTAACGGATCATCTTGGTGCTGAGCCCGCTGCGGCGGGCGGCCTGGCCGATGTTCATGGCGCCTCCTGGGTGCTGCTGGTGGGTTTCCACGTTTTAAGCCACAGTGCATTGCTGACGACGCTGACACTGGACAGGGCCATGGCGGCACCTGCCAGTACCGGGTTGAGGTAACCCAGCGCGGCGAGCGGAATGCCGATCAGGTTGTAGATGAAGGCCCAGAACAGGTTCTGGCGGATCTTCGCGTAGGTTTTGCGGCTGATTTCCAGCGCGGCGGGCACCAGACGCGGGTCGCCACGCATCAGGGTGATGCCGGCGGCCTGCATGGCCACATCGGTACCGCCACCCATGGCAATGCCGATGTCGGCCGCGGCCAACGCCGGTGCATCGTTGATGCCATCGCCAACCATGGCGACCACCCCATCCTGCTTGAGCGCGGCCACGGTCGCGGCCTTGTCGGCCGGTAGCACTTCGGCGTGCACATCGTCGATGCCCAGTGCCTCGGCAACCACTTTGGCGCTGCCACGGTTGTCACCGGTCAGCAGGTGGCTGCTGATGTGTTGGGTGTGCAGGGTTTCGATGGCCTGCGCGGCGCCAGGCTTGAGGCTGTCACCAAAGGCGAACAGGCCCACGACTCTCGGTTGCGCGCCGCGCTCGATCAGCCACGACAGTGTGCGCCCTTCCGCTTCCCAGGCCTGGGCCTGGGCGGCCAAATCGCCGGGCTGCAGACCGCTTTCGTCAAGCAGTCGGCGGTTGCCCAGCGCCAGTTCACGGCCTTCAACGCGCCCGGCAATGCCGCGCCCGGTCAGTGACTGGCTGTCGGCAACGGTTGGCACGTCCAGCCCTTGCTCTGCACAGGCCACCAGTACCGCCTTGGCCAGCGGGTGTTCACTCCCGCGCTGCAGGGCGCCGGCCAGGCGGTGAAGGTCGGCACTGTTGCCGTCCAGCGCCTGGCTGTGAACCACCCGCGGGCTGCCGGAGGTGAGGGTACCGGTTTTGTCGAACACTACGCGGTTGACCGCATGGGCACGCTCCAGAGCTTCGGCATCCTTGATCAGGATGCCGTGGCGGGCGGCGACCCCGGTGCCGGCCATGATCGCGGCGGGCGTGGCCAGGCCGAGGGCGCAGGGGCAGGCGATGACCAGCACGGCGACGGCGTTGATCAGCGCGGTTTCCAGCGGTACCCCAGCCAGCCACCAGCCAATCAGGGTGATCAGCGCCAGTACCAGCACGGCCGGGACGAACACCTGGCTGACACGGTCGACCAGCTTCTGGATCGGCGCTTTGGCGGCCTGGGCGTCTTCCACCAGGCGGATGATGCGCGCCAGCACGGTCTCGGTGCCCAGTGCCTGGGTACGCACCAGCAGCCGGCCTTCGCCATTGATGGCGCCACCGGTGACGCTGTCGCCGGGTTGCTTGGGCACTGGCAGGCTCTCGCCGCTGATCAGGGCCTCATCGGCATGGCTGCTGCCGTCTTCGACCACGCCGTCGACCGGGAAGCGTTCGCCGGGCTTGACCAGTACCAGGTCGCCCACGCGCAACTGGGCGATGGCCACGTCCTCTTCCACGCCGTCGACCACGCGCAGGGCGCGTTCCGGGCGCAGGGCTTCGAGGGCTCGGATGGCACTGGCGGTCTGGCGTTTGGCGCGGCTTTCCAGGTACTTGCCCAGCAATACCAGGGCAATCACCACGGCTGAGGCTTCGAAGTACAGGTGCGGAGCCATGCCGGCGGGAGCCTGTGCCCATTGGTACAGGCTCAGGCCATAACCAGCGCTGGTGCCCAGGGCCACCAGCAGGTCCATGTTGCCGGCGCCGGCGCGCACGGCCTTCCAGGCTGCAATGTAGAAGCGGGCACCGAGAATGAACTGCACGGGTGTGGCCAGCAGGAACTGCGCCCAGGCGGGTAGCATCCAGTGCAAGCCGAACGGTTGTACCAGCATGGGTAATACCAGCGGCAGGGCCAACAGCAAGGCTGCACCGACTGCCAGGCGCTCGTTGCGCAGGCGGCGCTGGACAGCGCTTTGGTCGTCCTTGGTCGATTGCGGCAGGCTGGCGCTGTAGCCTGCCTTCTGCACAGCGTCGATCAGCAGGTTGTCATCAAGGGCGGCAAGCACTTCGAGGTGCGCGCGTTCGCTGGCCAAGTTGACGCTGACCTGCTCGACCCCGGCCAATTTGCCCAGGGCGCGCTCTACTCGGCCGACACAACTGGCGCAGGTCATGCCGCCTATCTGCAGTTCGAGGGTGCGGGTTGGTACCCCGTAACCGGCCTCGCGCACGGCTTCGACCAAGGCTGGCAGGCTGGCAGGCGGGGCCAGAACCCGAGCTTTTTCAGTGGTGAGGTTTACGCTGACCTGTTCAGCGCCGGTGACCTTGCGCAGGGCGCGCTCGACCCGGCCAGCACAGCTGGCGCAGGTCATGCCGGAGATCGGCAGGTCGTATGTGGTGGATGCGGGCATGGCTCTCCTCCTTGGACAGGTCTCCAGCATCAACCTTGCCACGCAGGCAAGGTCAATAGCCCAGGTCGGCTCGTTTCAACTCCAGCCCATATTGCCCCATGGCGATGCGGTATTTGTTGATCTGGCCCGCCTGCAGATTCAAACGCGTGCTGCGCTGGTCCTCTATACCTGCGGCGCAACCCGGCATTTGCCCAGGCAGCAGGCGCAGGCGCACATCCACCGGGCCAGGCGGCAGGTTGAACGAGGTGGACTGCTCCTGGAAAACGCGCCCGGAAAGCTGGTCGTTGAGGTACACGCCGATTTCGCAACTGGTGGCCACTTCCAGGCGCTCCCGGGAAATGATCAGTACGCTGTAGGTCGAGTTGCCCTCGGCGAATGCCGGTGGCACCACAGCCAGCGCGCCCAAGAGCCCGACGACGCCCAATGCTGCCCTGAACATGAAAAATCTCCTGCTTGCCTGATCGTCAAAGGCGCAGCTTGGCCGACGCGGACGCGGATTTCCACCCCGGGTGTTGCAGGCAGGGCTTGACCTTGCCCTGATGGCAAGCTTGAAACTTGTGAAAAACCTGAAGGAGGTAACCCCCATGCAAGTGTTCAATGTGCAAGGCATGACCTGCGGCCATTGCGTGAAAGCCGTGACCCGCGCGGTGCAGGAGCAGGATGCGGCAGCCAGGGTGGAAGTTGATCTGGCGGGCAAACAGGTGCGTGTGCAGAGCGAGTTGGCGCAGGAGCAGATCCTCACTGCGATTCGGGATGAGGGGTATCAGGCTGAACTCGCCTGAAGACCTGATTGCTCCCTCCGGGGCTAACAGTGTTGCAAATCTTTTCACATTGACAGGGTCCACAGCAGGTAGAATCAGTCACTTGCTTAGCCTGCTATGGATTCCTGATGAACCTGCGAATGGTGCTCATCCTGGGCGCACTCAGTGCGTTCGGGCCCTTGGCGATCGACTTCTACCTGCCAGCCTTTCCGGCCATGGCGCAAGCGTTCGCCACCGATGAAAAACACGTCCAGGCCACGTTGGCCGCCTACTTCCTGGGCCTGTCTATCGGGCAGTTGGCCTATGGGCCGGTTGCCGACCGCTTTGGCCGACGCAAACCGTTGATGTTCGGCGTTACGCTGTTCACCCTGGCATCACTGGCCTGTGCCTACGCCCCCAACCTCGATACCTTGGTGGTGGCGCGTTTCATCCAGGCACTGGGTGGTTGTGCCGGCATGGTGCTTTCGCGGGCCATCGTCAGCGACAAGTGCGACCCGGTAGCTTCAGCCAAAGTGTTTTCGCAACTGATGCTGGTCATGGGCTTGGCGCCGATCCTGGCACCGATGCTGGGTGGGGTGCTGGTGAACCTGGCCGGCTGGCAGTCGATCTTCCTTGCTCTGAGCCTGTTCAGTGCTGGCTGCCTGCTTGCGGTAAGCCTGGGCCTGCCGGAAAGCCTGCCCGAGCATATACCCCGCCAACCGCTATCTGGCGCTTTACGCCAATACCTGCGGCTGCTGGCTGACCGGGTTTTCCTCGGCCATGCCCTGACCGGCGGTATCGCCATTGCCGGCATGTTCGCCTATATCGCCGGTTCACCTTTCGTGTTCATCAAACTGTATGGCGTGCCCGCTGAGCACTACGGCTGGCTGTTCGGTACCAACGCCGCAGGTTTTATTCTGGTGGCGCAGGTGAACGCCCGCCTGCTGGCCAAACGCGGGCCGGCCTTCCTGCTGGGCCGTGCGGTGTGGCTGTATCTGGTTGCGGGCCTGGTGCTGTTGGGCGTGGCGGCGTTGCGCCCTGCGCAATTGTGGCCGCTACTGGTGCCGCTGTTCATCTGCATCGCCAGCCTTGGTTGCATCATTCCCAATGCTTCGGCCTGCGCCATGAGTGGACAGGGCGCGCGTGCCGGCAGCGCGTCGGCACTGATGGGCTGCGTGCAGTTCAGCGTAGCTGCGGGTGCTGCGGCGCTGGTCGGGCTGCTGCATGATGGCAGTGCGGTGCCAATGGCAATCGTGATCAGCCTGTGCGGGGCGCTTGTGGTCAGTGTCGCGCTGTTGACCCGGCGTCTGCAGGCCAAGGCTCCCGCATGAGCGGGTGAGGTGCCTGCAGCCGGGTTTCCAGCGTGGCGACGAAGGCGCGCGCCTCAGCCTCGCTGCGGAAACTGACCACATGCTGATCGAGCTGGACTTGCCAGGGGCAGGCGGGGTTTCGGCTCGACGCACTTACGATAATTTTCATCGCGGCATACCTCCAGGAAGGGGAGCCGCTCAAGTGTAGCGCTGGCCCGCCAGCCTGCCATGACACGGCTTCAGCGTCCTGACTGACGGTAAGTGTGCGCATTTCCCTGGTGGTGTTTCCTACTTTGGGCGCAATGCCCGCAAACCCGCAGAACCTTCGCTTTGTTTCGCGCTATTTGTGGAAGGTTGCTGTGGGCCACATCTGAAATGGCTGCAAGTTTGTTTTCATCAAGATGTTTCAGCGCGTTTGTGTGGGCGTACCGGTGCCTTGGTTGACTTGGTTCCGGGGCGTTTTCGAAGCCGCTTCGCTGCTTGCCATGGGTAGGCATACCCAGTGGTTTTTCGTCATGAGTACGACGGCACCTGGTCGTCTGACCGGCGTTTTTCTGCGGCTTATACTGGCGAGCCAGGCCAGTGCCAGCGAGAGGCGCTTCCCTGGCAGGGTTGGCCATCGCATCCCCACCGTGAACTTGCAGGGAGTTACAAGGACATGAACGCAGCCAGCAGTATCAGCCAAATTGCCAGCCTGATGGCCGACCCCAAGCGCAGTGCCATGTTGTGGGCATTGATCGATGGCACACCACGGTTGGCCAATGAGCTCGCGATAATGACTGGCCTGACTTCATCATCAGCCTGCGCACATCTTTCGCTGCTGTCGTCGGCCGGTTTGCTCAGGCATGAAGCCAGGGGCCGCAAACGTTACTTCTGCCTGGCTACCCCGCAGGTCGGAGCAGCGGTAGAGGCCTTGGCCAGCGTACAGCTGGAAAGCGCCAGGGGAGAGCGTGCCGAAACGCCGGTATCATCGCTGCCGCTGTCGATGCGCCGGGCGCGCCGATGTGGCGATCACCTGGGTGGGGAGTTGGCCAGTGAGCTGTACCATCGCATGGTGGTGGCTGGCTGGTTGGAAGGCAGCGGACGGCACTTGAGGGTCAGTGACGAGGGGCGGGCGCAGTTGGCCTTGGTCGGGGTGTACATCGATGCCCTGGCGCCACACCAGCAACGAGGTTGCGTGATCTGCCGCTGCACCGAATGGAATGACCAGGGCCCGCATCTGGGTGGCGTACTGGGCCAGGCCTTGTTCAGGTTGTTCCTGCAATCTGGCTGGATGCGTGAGTTGGAGGACTCGCGGGCATTGCATATTTCGGCGCTGGGTATCCAGCAGATCAATCGCATAGCCCGCGTGGCGACGTTGCAGGTCGGTTGAGCGCAACGTCGTCATGCTACTCAAACCAGCCGTGCGTCCAGGCTGTTCTGCGCCAGGCGACGTGCCTGGTCTTCGGTCATGCCCAAGTGGGTATGCAGAGCGTGGAAGTTCTCCGTGACGTAGCCTCCGAAGTAGGCCGGGTCGTCCGAGTTGACCGTGACTTTCACACCACGCTCGAGCATGTCGAGGATGTTGTGCTGGCTCATGTGGTCGAACACGCAGAGCTTGGTGTTGGAAAGCGGGCACACCGTGAGCGGGATCTGCTCGTCGATGATGCGCTGCATCAGGCGCTCGTCTTCGATGGCGCGCACGCCATGGTCGATACGTTTGATCTTCAGCAGGTCGAGGGCTTCCCAGATGTACTCAGGCGGGCCTTCTTCGCCAGCATGGGCAACGGCGACGAAGCCTTCGCTACGGGCGCGGTCGAACACACGCTGGAACTTGCTGGGTGGGTGGCCCATCTCCGAGCTGTCCAGGCCTACGGCAATGAACGCATCGCGGAACGGCAATGCCTGATCGAGGGTCTTTTGCGCTTCATCCTCGCTGAGGTGGCGCAGGAAGCTGAGGATCAGGCCGCTGCTGATGCCCAGTTGCTCGCGGCCATCCTTGAGCGCCTGGCTGATGCCGTTGAGCACCACTTCGAAAGCAATGCCGCGGTCGGTGTGGGTCTGCGGGTCGAAGAAGGGTTCGGTGTGGATCACGTTCTGGGCCTTGCAGCGTTGCAGGTAGGCCCAGGTCAGGTCGTAGAAGTCCTGCTCGGTGCGCAGCACGTCGGCGCCCTGGTAATACAGGTCGAGGAACTCCTGCAGGTTGTTGAAGGCATAGGCACCGCGCAAGGTCTCCACATCGGCCCAGGGCAAGGCGATCTTGTTGCGCTCGGCCAGGGCGAACAGCAACTCGGGCTCCAGTGAGCCTTCCAGGTGCAGGTGCAGTTCGGCCTTGGGCAGGGCGTTCAACCAGTCATACATAGTGGTTCATCTCAATCAGGTACGGTTGCGGCCATTCTACAGGGGCCGGCCGGGCAATGCGCCCAGCCGGGCTGCGACCTGGTGAATCACCAGACCAAGGGCTCGCCCTTGTAGTTGATGAAGCGCAGGCCGCCCTTGCCGCTTTGGGCCTTGATCTGTTCGATCATGCCGCGGGTGCTGGTGAGCACATCGATATCGGCGTTTTCGCCACCCATGTCGGTTTTCACCCAGCCCGGGTGCATGGCCAGCACGCACAGGTCCGGGCGCTGCTGCTCAACAAAGAAGCTGTTGATCATCGAGTTCAGTGCCGCCTTGCTGGCCTTGTACAGGCAGATTTCGCCACCGTCGGGGATGGTGACGCTTCCCAGGATCGAGCTCATGAAGGCCAGCACACCACTGCCTTCGCGTATTTGACCCACTAGGCGGCGAGCCACGCGTATCGGCGCCACAGCGTTGGTCATGAACAGATCGCCAATGTCGCTGTTGTGGACTGCCTCCAGGTCTTGCGGCAGGGGGCCCATGACCCCGGCGTTGACGAATATCAGGTCGAACACCTGGCCTTGCAGGCGTTGCCTCAGGCTGTCGAGCTGAACGGTGTCGTTCATTTCCAGCTGCTCGATATGCACGCCGGGCACGTTCGCCAGGGCGCCGGGCTGCTGCGGGTTACGGACGGTGGCAGTGATGTGCCAACCGTCTTCGTGCAGGCGTTGTACCAAGCCCAGGCCAAGGCCGCGCGAGGCGCCGATGATGAGGGCAGTTCTTGAATTGGCCATAGGAACATTCCTTTATCGGTGTAGGAGAAAGGAATTGAGCATACGTCACGGCGAATACGCGTGCCTGGTTTGCGTCTGGTTAAAAAATGGTCAGTTTTGTCTGGGCCTTGCGGGGCCGGGCGCTTCGCCTGTTGGCGCACGGGTTATCCACAAGCTGGTCCACAGTTATTGTGTGCAAGGTGAGCAAGCGGGGTGCGGCTTGGATGGGCGGTTCGCTGGGGATAAGTCGCGCACATTCAGCAGTTTACGACTGTCATCAAATAGTGATCAAAATATGATCAAAGCTCTGGGGGCCTCGAAATCACTAGCCTGCAAGAGAGTGCCCCAAGCTTATCCACAGGCAGGCCCACAGTTGTTGTGGGCAATGTTCAGCGTGCTTCGAGCAAAATACGCCCGCGGCTCAGGTCCGCCAGTTGCTGTTGCAATGGCGCCAGGTGGGCGTCACCGAGGGCAATCACCAGGTCCACACCATTGGCGGTGAACTGTTCATCCAGGACCAGGCCGTCAATCTCGGCCAGGCGCAACTTCACCAGCGCCAGTTCGCTGAAACTGCAACTGCAGCTGAAGTGGCTGCGCTGCACCAGTAGGCGCTTGGGCGCCTGTTGCAGGCACTTGTTGGCGCCGCCGCCATAGGCTCTGGCCAGGCCGCCGGTACCCAGCTGGATGCCGCCGTACCAACGGATCACCAGCACCACCACCTGGTCGCAGTCCTGCGCTTCAATGGCCGCCAGTATCGGCCGCCCTGCAGTGCCGCCGGGTTCGCCGTCGTCACTGCTGCGGTACTGCGCGCCGAGTTTCCAGGCCCAGCAGTTGTGGGTAGCGGCCAGGTCGCTGTGGCGTTCGATGAAACTCATCGCTTCGGCGGCGCTGCTGATCGGCCCGGCGAGGGTGATGAAGCGGCTTTTGCGGATTTCCTCGCGGTATTCGCAGAGGTCGAGCAGGGTAGAAGGCATAAAGGACAGTCAGGCAGCCGGCTTGATGCCGCAGCCCTTCAAAATGATGTGGATAAGGTTGTTGCTCGCGTCTTCCATGTCCTGCTTGGTCAGGCGGCTGCGGCCAGTCACCTGGCAAATCTGGGTGGCGAAGTCAGCGTAGTGCTGGGTGCTGCCCCAGAGCAGGAAGATCAGGTGTACGGGGTCGACCGGGTCCATCTTGCCTGCTTCGATCCAGGCCTGGAATACCGCAGCACGGCCGCGGAACCATTCGCGGTAGTCGGCACTGAAGTATTCGGTCAGGCAGGTGCCACCGCTGATCACTTCCATGGCGAAAATGCGCGAAGCTTGCGGGTTGCGCCGGGAGAACTCCATCTTGGTGCGGATGTACTGGCTCAGGGCTTCACCGGGGTCGTCATCGACGCTCAAGGCGTTGAAGGTGCTGTCCCACAACTCGATGATGTTGCTGAGCACGGCGATGTACAGGCCCAGCTTGTTGGTGAAGTAGTAATGCAGGTTAGCCTTGGGCAACCCCGCCTTGAGGGCGATGGTGTTCATGCTGGTGCCCTTGAAACCATGGCGGGCGAATTCATCTTCGGCGGCCTGGATAATGGCCTGTTCGTTCTTCTGGCGGATACGGCCCGCGGGCTTGCCCGAGGCGGAGAGGCGATGCGCAGGGACTTCTAGGGTCATGGACGATTCCGTACGGTGCAGTGGCTGCGGCTGTGGGACAAGATTACCTGCCTGTGCCGAAGTGACAAGCGTTTGCGGCACAGACAGGCATCAACGTGTCGCAGCCAGGCTTTCGAGGAAGCTTTCCAACACCAGGTTGGGGCGCCGGCCTTTGCGGGTAACCCAGCTCAGGCTCAGGTCATAAAAACGCTCCTTGGGTTTGAGCGCACGCAAACGGCCTTGCTGCACCCAGAACATGGCGTAGTGGTCGGGCAGGTAGCCGATATAGCGCCCGGTAAGGATGAGAAACGCCATGCCCTCGCGGTCAGAAGCACTGGCTGTGCAATTCAGCGCCTGGTAGTGCGCCTGGATGTCGGCCGGCAGGCGGAAGGTGGGGGTGATGGCTTCCTGGCTGTTGAGGCGCTCGTCGTCTATCTGCTGGTCGTCGGCGTAGAACAGCGGGTGGCCAACCGCGCAGTACAGCAGCGAGCGTTCGCTGTACAACGGTTGATACTCAAGCCCCGATAACGGGCTGGTCTGTGGTACGACGCCAACGTGCAGGCTGCCGTCGAGCACGCCGTGCTCGACCTGGCTGGGGGCGATCATGCGGATCTGGATGCGCACATCAGGGCCCCGATCCTTGAGTTCCGCCAGGGCATGGGTGATACGCATGTGCGGCAGTGTCACCAGATTGTCGGTCAGGCCGATGTTCAGCTCGCCGCGCAAATGCTGGTGCAGGCCGTTGACCTCGGTGCGGAAGCTTTCCAGCGCGCTGAGCAGTTGCAGGGCTGAATGGTAGACCTCGCGGCCTTCCTCCGTCAGCGAGAAACCGGCGCGGCCGCGCTGACACAGGCGCAGGCCAAGGCGTTGCTCGAGGTCGTTCATCTGCTGGCTGATGGCCGAGCGACCAATGCCCAGTACGTTTTCGGCAGCCGAGAAGCCACCGCACTCGACGACGCTGCGATAGATCTTCAGCAGGCGGATGTCGAAATCGCTGACTTGGGCGAGTGGATCGGGGCGTCGGCTCATTAGTTTAGTCACGGCCTGTCTGAAGGTTAGAAATGTAGGCTTTTTCAGACTCTATCGCCGTGCCAATTTAGCTGCAACAACATCCATCGTTGCCTAATCGTCTTCCGAGGAACCGCCGATGAACATGCCCGAAACTGGTCCTGCCGGTATCGCCAGCCAGCTCAAGCTGGACGCCCACTGGATGCCCTACACCGCCAACCGCAACTTCCAGCGCGACCCACGCCTGATCGTGGCGGCCGAAGGCAACTACCTGATCGATGACCACGGGCGCAAGATCTTCGACGCCCTGTCCGGCCTGTGGACCTGCGGCGCAGGGCACACTCGCAAGGAAATCGCCGACGCGGTGACCCGTCAACTGAGTACGCTGGACTACTCCCCAGCGTTCCAGTTCGGCCACCCGCTGTCGTTCCAGTTGGCGGAAAAGATCGCCGAGCTGGTTCCGGGCAATCTGAATCACGTCTTCTATACCAACTCCGGTTCCGAGTGCGCCGATACCGCACTGAAGATGGTGCGTGCCTACTGGCGCCTGAAAGGCCAGGCAACCAAGACCAAGATCATCGGCCGTGCCCGTGGTTACCATGGCGTGAACATCGCGGGTACCAGCCTGGGTGGCGTCAACGGTAACCGCAAGATGTTTGGCCAACTGCTGGACGTCGACCACCTGCCTCACACTGTATTGCCGGTGAACGCCTTCTCGAAAGGCTTGCCGGAAGAGGGCGGTATCGCGCTGGCTGACGAAATGCTCAAGCTGATCGAGCTGCACGATGCCTCCAACATCGCAGCAGTCATCGTCGAGCCGCTGGCCGGATCGGCCGGTGTGCTGCCGCCGCCAAAGGGTTACCTGAAGCGCCTGCGTGAAATCTGCACCCAGCACAACATTCTGCTGATCTTCGACGAAGTGATCACAGGCTTCGGCCGCATGGGGGCGATGACCGGCTCGGAAGCCTTCGGCGTTACCCCGGACCTGATGTGCATCGCCAAGCAGGTGACCAACGGCGCCATCCCGATGGGCGCAGTGATTGCCAGCAGCGAGATCTACCAGACCTTCATGAACCAGCCGACCCCGGAATACGCCGTGGAATTCCCACACGGCTACACCTACTCGGCGCACCCGGTAGCCTGTGCCGCCGGTCTCGCCGCGCTGGACCTGCTGCAGAAGGAAAACCTGGTGCAGTCCGCGGCTGAACTGGCGCCGCATTTCGAGAAGCTGCTGCACGGCGTGAAGGGCACCAAGAATATCGTCGATATCCGTAACTACGGCCTGGCCGGCGCCATCCAGATCGCCGCCCGTGACGGTGATGCCATCGTTCGCCCATACGAAGCGGCCATGAAGCTGTGGAAAGCCGGCTTCTATGTACGCTTTGGTGGCGACACCCTGCAGTTCGGCCCAACCTTCAATACCAAGCCGCAGGAACTGGACCTCCTGTTCGATGCGGTAGGCGAAACCCTGAACCTGATCGACTGATCTTTCCGATATTGATGCCAGGCGCCCGCAGCGTGCGCCTGGCTCTCCTTTGTTTATCTGGAGTTTTGCATGAGCATTGTTCAGCACCTGATTCACGGCGAACTGGTTACCAAGGGTGAGCGCACCGCCGATGTCTTCAACCCGTCCACTGGCCAGGCCGTTCGCAAGGTCGAACTGGCCAGCCGCGCAACCGTGCAGGAAGCGATCGACTCGGCCAAGGCAGCCTTCCCGGCCTGGCGCAACACCCCTCCGGCCAAGCGCGCCCAGGTGATGTTCCGCTTCAAGCAACTGCTGGAGCAGAACGAAGCCAAGATTTCGCAGATGATCAGCGAAGAGCACGGCAAGACCCTGGAAGACGCCGCCGGCGAACTGAAGCGTGGTATCGAGAACGTCGAGTTTGCGTGTGCAGCCCCAGAAGTGCTGAAGGGGGAGTACAGCCGTAACGTCGGTCCGAACATCGACGCCTGGTCCGACTTCCAGCCGCTGGGCGTGGTTGCCGGTATCACCCCATTCAACTTCCCGGCCATGGTGCCGCTGTGGATGTACCCGCTGGCCATCGCCTGCGGCAACGCTTTCATCCTCAAGCCTTCCGAGCGTGACCCGAGCTCGACCCTGTACATTGCCCAGTTGCTGCTGGAAGCCGGCCTGCCGAAGGGCATCCTCAACGTCGTGCACGGTGACAAGGAAGCGGTGGATGCGCTGATCGAAGCGCCGGAAGTCAAAGCACTGAGCTTCGTGGGTTCGACCCCGATCGCCGAGTACATCTATGCCGAAGGCACCAAGCGTGGCAAGCGTGTACAAGCCCTGGGGGGCGCGAAGAACCACGCGGTGCTGATGCCGGATGCCGACCTGGACAACGCAGTCAGTGCACTGATGGGCGCGGCTTACGGCTCGTGTGGCGAGCGTTGCATGGCCATTTCGGTAGCCGTGTGCGTGGGCGACCAAGTGGCTGACGCCCTGATTGCCAAGCTGGAGCCACAGATCAAGGCGCTGAAGATTGGTGCCGGCACCTCGTGCGGCCTGGACATGGGCCCGCTGGTGACTGCGGCAGCGCGTGACAAGGTCGTGGGTTACATCGATGACGGTGTTGCTGCTGGCGCCAAGCTGGTGGTGGATGGCCGTGGCTTCCGTGTGGCGGGTAATGAAGATGGCTACTTTGTAGGTGGCACCCTGTTCGACAATGTGACCCCGGAGATGCGCATCTATAAAGAGGAGATCTTTGGCCCGGTGCTGTGCGTGGTCCGTGTGAATAGCCTGGAGCAGGCCATGCAGCTGATCAACGATCACGAGTATGGCAACGGCACCTGCATCTTTACCCGTGACGGTGAAGCGGCCCGTCTGTTCTGCGACGAGATCGAAGTGGGTATGGTGGGTGTGAACGTACCGCTGCCGGTGCCGGTGGCCTACCACAGCTTTGGTGGCTGGAAGCGTTCGCTGTTTGGTGACCTGCATGCCTATGGCCCGGATGGTGTGCGCTTCTATACCCGTCGTAAGGCCATTACCCAGCGGTGGCCGCAGCGGGCCAGCCATGAAGCGTCGCAGTTTGCATTCCCTAGCCTGTAAGGGAAGTAGATGAAGCGGGGAGGCCGTCAGGCCTCCCCGCTTTGTTTTTGGGGGTTGGTTGTTGCTGTTGTAGGGGGAGGTGTGGTGGGTATGTCTTGAGGTGGTTTTGGCGGTGAGATGTGTCTGCCATAACCCCTGCAGCGCCTGTGAGATCGAGCGCCGCGCGCGTCCGGCTTGAGACATTCACCGCCTATGAGATCGAGCGCCGCCCGCGTCCGGCTTGAGACATTCATCGCCTATGAGATCGAGCGCCGCCCGCGCGGCGCTTCGCGGGTAAACCCGCTCCTACGTTTGTTTCGGGCCAGTCCCTCCTGTGCCTGGCGCGCGCGACCGCCTTGTTGGTAAGACGCGATATTGAGACAGGCACCAAAGCGTTCGCGCGCGAATCCCACAGGCATAATTGGCCCGAAACAAACGTAGGAGCGGGTTTACCCGCGAAGCGCCGCGCGGGCGGCGCTCGATCTCACAGGCGCTGAAACTGTTGTGGCGAACACTTGGCAGCCCCCATACGGTCTTTTCCCCTTATATTTCACTTTCTTGAAATTAAAGGTTGACGCCCTCTCGAATCCCCTTATAATGCGCCCCACTTCCAGCGACAACGGAACGACAAACTCCTTGAAATTCAATGAGTTAGACAGTTCTGAAGGTACTGAAAGGGCTACGATCAAATGATCGCCAGCGGTTGAGATGATGGTTGACAGCGCTTCTG